>NZ_JAGUUD010000013.1:0-117205 GCF_020177535.1 Paraburkholderia sp. XV
GCGGCGGCAAAGAAAAGTAGGTGCCGCCCCGCACAGGGGCGACGCATGAAGCACGCTAACAATTCGCGGATGCCAGCGAAAGCAAAAGCAAACCCCGGATGCCAGCGCAAACCAAAACCAAAACCAAAACCAAAAAACCAAACCCGAACCCCATGGCCCCTGCGGCCACCCCCGCCCATGATAAAATCTCGGTCTGCCCACCGAACGGGCAGCACACCCACCACCGGCATTGCGATGGCCGATTCCGTCGATCTTTCGACGCTTGCACAGCGTCATTCCCGACGCGCCGCCGAACAGGCGCGCAAGCCACAGCATTCCAGGGTGCGACCAGACTGACATCGGGGCGCGAGCGCACATCCGCCACGCCCGACAAACGCAACGACAATTGCACAATGCGTGCGCCCCGCTGGCGCGCGCGACGGAGAAAGGTATGGCGGGTCATTCGAAATGGGCCAACATCAAGCATAAGAAAGCAGCGGCCGATGCCAAGAAAGGCAAGGTCTGGACGCGGCTCATCAAGGAAATCCAGGTCGCGGCCCGCATGGGCGGCGGCGATATCGACTCGAACCCGCGCCTGCGGCTCGCCGTCGACAAGGCGTACGACGCCAACATGCCGAAGGACAACATCAACCGCGCGATCCAGCGCGGCGTCGGCGGCGTAGATGGCGCGAACTACGAGGAAATCCGCTACGAAGGCTACGGCATCGGCGGCGCGGCCATCATCGTCGACACGATGACCGACAACCGCACCCGCACCGTCGCGGAAGTGCGCCACGCGTTCTCGAAGTTCGGCGGCAACATGGGCACGGACGGCTCGGTGTCGTTCATGTTCGATCACGTCGGCCAGTTCCTGTTCGCGCCCGGGACGCCGGAAGACAAGCTGATGGAAGCCGCCCTCGAAGCGGGCGCCGACGACGTCGTCACGAACGAAGACGGCAGCATCGAAGTAGTCTGCCCGCCGAACGACTTCCCGAAGGTCAAGTCCGCGCTCGAAGCCGCCGGCTTCAAGGCGGAAGTCGCGGAAGTGACGATGAAGCCGCAAACGGAAGTCGAATTCACGGGCGACGACGCCGTCAAGATGCAAAAGCTGCTCGACGCGCTGGAAAATCTGGACGACGTGCAAGAGGTCTACACGAACGCGGCCATCGCCGACGAGTGAGGCGGCAAGTGAGCGCGCCGCCCCGATCAGGGTTCCCATCCCGGTTCCCTTCAAAGACGGGGCAGTCGCTGCGCTCCTTCCTGCGCTCGCCGCACGGCCGTTCGGGCATTCACACGGGCGCGTCGTTCGCGGCGTATTTCTCTGCTTTTCCCGCCACATGGCCCGGCTTTGTGGCCTGTCTCACAGGCAACGCGTTCGCGTTGTGCGAAGGTAGATATCCACGGCTCGCGCCGCTGCGCGGGCCGTTCACGGTTTTTAGCATTCGGGGAATCACATGAAGTTACTCGTCGTCGGTTCCGGCGGTCGCGAGCATGCGCTCGCATGGAAGCTCGCGCAGTCGCCACGCGTGCAGCTCGTCTATGTCGCGCCTGGCAACGGCGGCACCGCGCAGGACGACCGTCTGCTCAATATCGGCATCACCGATCCGAACGCGCTCGCCGACTTCGTCGAGAAAGAGCAGATCGCGTTCACGCTGGTCGGGCCGGAGCAGCCGCTCGCGGCGGGCATCGTCAACATCTTCCGCGCGCGTGGCCTGAAAATTTTCGGCCCGACGAAGGAAGCGGCGCAGCTCGAAAGCTCGAAGGACTTCGCGAAGGCGTTCATGAAGCGCCACGCTATCCCGACAGCGGAATACGAAACCTTTTCGGACGTGGCTGCCGCGCACGCCTACATCGACGCCAAGGGCGCACCCATCGTCATCAAGGCCGACGGCCTTGCGGCCGGCAAGGGCGTGGTCGTCGCGCAAACGCTCGAAGAAGCGCATCACGCCGTCGACATGATGTTATCGGACAACAAGCTCGGCGATGCCGGCGCGCGCGTCGTGATCGAAGAGTTCCTGGCGGGCGAGGAAGCGAGCTTCATCGTGATGGTGGACGGCATGAACGTGCTGCCGCTGGCGTCGAGCCAGGACCACAAGCGGCTGCTGGACGGCGATCAGGGCCCGAACACGGGCGGCATGGGCGCCTACTCGCCCGCGCCCATCGTCACGCCGCAACTGCACGCACGCGTGATGCGCGAAATCATCCTGCCGACCGTGCGCGGCATGGAGAAGGAAGGCATCCGCTTCACCGGCTTCCTGTACGCCGGCCTGATGATCGACGCGCAAGGCAACCCGAAAACGCTCGAATTCAACTGCCGGATGGGCGACCCGGAAACGCAGCCGATCATGGCGCGCCTGAAGGGCGACTTCTCGAAGGTCGTCGAGCAGGCAATCGCGGGCACGCTGGATACGGTGGAACTGGAATGGGACCGTCGCACGGCGCTCGGCGTCGTGCTCGCCGCGCACAATTATCCGGACGCGCCGCGCAAGGGCGACTTCATCAGCGGCATTCCCGTCGAAACGGCAGACGCGGTGACGTTCCATGCGGGCACGGCGCTGGTGGACGGCAAGCTGACGACGACGGGCGGACGCGTGCTGTGCGTGGTCGGGCTGGCTGACTCGGTGCGCAGCGCGCAGTCGGTTGCGTACGAGGCGATTAACCATATTTCGTTCGACGGCATGCAGTATCGCCGCGACATCGGTTATCGGGCGGCCAACCGCAAGCACGGCCAGAGCTGACGCTTTCCGCGCGAAAGCGCTTTCCGGCGCGGCGTTCGGGCCCCCGTCCCGAACACACGACACGGCCCTTCGGGGCCAGTTGGCCGCGCCGGCGCTACACTTGGATTTGCCGGCAGAGATGCGCGGTTGCGGGCAGCGGAGCGCGCCCGGCCGCTCGCGGACGGCGGCAGCCGCGCAGACGCAAGCCGCCCACTCCCCCGCCGACATCGCAGCACGCCTTATCTGTCCCATCGAGACCCGACCGCGCCAGTGTTCCATACCTGCCGCGCCCCACACACCATGACCGATTCGATTCACGACGCCCACGATACCCAGACGGTCCGCAGCTGGATGCAAGGCCTGCAGACGCGGATCGCCGACGCGCTCGGCGCATTCGACGGCACGCCGCTCGCCACCGACAGCTGGCAGCGCGCGCCCGGTGAAAAGCTGCGTGGCGGCGGCTGCACGCGCATTCTGGAAGACGGCCAGTTCTTCGAGCGCGCGGGCATCGGCTTCTCGGATGTGCAAGGCGACGCGCTGCCCGGCTCGGCCAGCGCGCTGCGTCCACAACTGGCGGGGCGCGGATTCGAGGCGATGGGCGTGTCGCTGGTGCTGCACCCGCGCAACCCGTACTGCCCGACGGTCCACATGAACGTGCGGCTGCTCGTCGCGACGAAAGCAGGCGAAGCGCCCGTGTTCTGGTTCGGCGGCGGCATGGATCTGACGCCCTACTATGGCTTCGAAGAAGACGCGCAGCATTTTCACCGCGTCTGCCGCGATGCGCTGCAACCATACGGCGACGATCTGTACCCGCGCTTCAAGCGCTGGTGCGACGACTATTTTTTCCTGAAGCACCGCAACGAGCCGCGCGGCATCGGCGGGATTTTCTTCGACGACTACGCGGAGCCTGGCTTCGACCAGTCGTTCGCGATGGTCAAGAGCGTCGGCGACGCGTTTCTTGACGCCTATCTGCCCATCGTCGAAAAACGCCGCAACATGCCGTACGGCGAGGCCCAGCGCGACTTCCAGGCCTACCGGCGCGGCCGGTACGTCGAGTTCAACCTCGTCTTCGACCGTGGCACACTGTTCGGGCTGCAAAGCGGCGGCCGCACGGAATCGATCCTGATGTCGATGCCGCCTGTCGTAAACTGGCGCTACAACTGGCAGCCCGAACCGGGCACGCCGGAGGCGCGCCTGACCAGCGACTTTCTCGTTCCGCGCGAGTGGGTCTGACGCGACCCGTCGCGCGCTACCCGCTTTTACTGACAGGCAAAGGAACCGCAACTGAATCCGACCGCTCAATCCGTCGCACCTCAACGGGCATTGCGCCGACGCATCGGCATACTCGGCGGCACGTTCGACCCGATCCACGACGGCCACCTCGCGCTCGCGCGACGTTTCGCCGAGGCGCTCGATCTGACCGAACTCGTGCTGATGCCGGCTGGCCAGCCGTGGCAGAAGGCGGATGTATCGGCGGCCGAAGACCGGCTCGCCATGACGCGCGCGGCCGCTGCATCGTTGACGCTGCCGGGCGTGACCGTCAGCGTCGCCACGGATGAAATCGAGCACGACGGCCCCACTTATACGGTCGAAACGCTGCGGCGCTGGCGCGAGCGCGAAGGCGCGGACGCGTCGATCTCGCTTCTGATCGGCGCCGACCAGCTCGTGCGGCTCGACACGTGGCGCGACTGGCAGCGTCTGTTCGACTATGCGCATATCGCCGCCGCGACACGCCCGGGCTTCGACGTGACGGCCGTGCCGGCTCCCGTCGCGGCAGCCATCGCGCAGCGCGCGGCGCAAGCCGGCACGCTGCGGGCGACACCCGCCGGGCATTTGCTGATCGACACGTCGCTTGCGTTGGACGTGTCGGCCACCGACATCCGCGCGCATCTGCGCGCGTGGTTCGAAAACGATGCGGACGCCTCTGCAAGCGGCGCTGCCGTGCAAGTGCAGTCCGCACCAGATCATGTCCCCACTGCTGTGTGGGACTATATTGTTCAACATCATCTGTACCAACATCGGTAACCATGGATATACGCAAGCTGCAACGCGCGATCGTCGACGGACTCGAAGACGTCAAGGCGCAAGACATCAGGGTGTTCAACACCAGCCACCTCACCGAACTGTTCGACCGCGTGATCGTCGCGAGCGGCACGTCGAACCGCCAGACCAAGGCGCTTGCGTCCAGCGTGCGCGAAAAGGTCAAGGAAGCGGGCGGCGACATCATCAGCACCGAGGGCGAAGACATCGGCGAGTGGGTGCTGGTGGACTGCGGCGATGCCGTCGTGCACATCCTTCAGCCGGCCCTGCGCCAGTACTACAACCTCGAAGAGATCTGGGGCGACAAGCCGGTGCGCGTGAAGCTGTCGACGCCGAACCCGTTCGGCGGCGCCCGTCCGTCAGAGCCGTTCGACGACGAGGACGAAGAGGAAGATGCACCCGTCGCGCGTCCCGCGCGCAAGGCACCTGCCCGCCGCCGCTCGTGAGCGTGCCGCTGTCCATCAAGGGATTCGCGCTTGCCGCTGCGGGCGGTGCCGACCAGGCGCGAGGCTGACGATGAAACTGCATATCGTCGCGGTTGGCCACAAGATGCCCGACTGGATCGCCACGGGCTTCGACGAGTACGCGAAGCGCATGCCGCCCGAGCTGCGCATCGAATTGCGCGAACTCAAGCCGGAGCAGCGTTCGTCTGGCCGCTCGGCCGAAAGCGTGATGGCCGCAGAGCGCCAGAAAATCGAAGCCGCGTTGCCGAAGAACGCGCGCATCGTCGCGCTCGATGAACGCGGCAAGGACTGGACCACGATGCAGCTCGCCAACGCCCTGCCCTCGTGGCAACAGGATGGGCGCGATGTCGCGTTTCTGATCGGCGGTGCAGACGGGCTCGACCCCGAACTGAAGGCGCGCGCGGACATGCTGCTGCGTCTGTCGAGCCTGACGCTGCCGCACGCGATGGTCCGTGTGCTGCTTGCCGAACAACTGTATCGCGCGTGGACCATCACGCAGAATCATCCGTATCATCGGGCCTGAACTCCGGGTCTGAACACACCTTCATCTTCCCGCTGTCCCTCGCCCTGCACAACCTGGCCGAATGGCCAGGTTGAACCGTCTGCGTCATCTGTTACGCTCAACGCTTTCGTTGGCTTGCGCCTTTGCCGAGCCGCGTCTCCCGTTTCTTTAAAGCCGATCCATGTCCAATCAGTCCGCTGTCTTTCCGTTCGTCTATCTCGCGTCGCAAAGCCCGCGCCGCCAGGAGTTGCTCACGCAATTGGGCGTGCGTTTCGAACTGCTGCTGCCGCGCCCCGACGAAGACGCGGAAGCGCTCGAAGCCGAGTTGCCCGGCGAGCGCGCGCACGACTACGTGATGCGCGTGTGCGTCGCGAAGGCGCATGCGGCGCGCGCGCGGCTGGTCGCGGGCGGCCACGCGAATGCGCCCATCCTCGTTGCCGACACAACCGTCACGATCGACGACGCGATTCTCGGCAAGCCGATCGATGCCGACGACGCCGTCGCCATGCTCACTCGGCTCGCGGGCCGCGATCATGAAGTGCTGACATCCGTGGCCGTCGTCGATGCAGACGGCGAACTGCTCGCGCCCGCGCTATCGGTATCGCGCGTGCGCTTTGCTGCAGTGCAAAGCGATGCGCTGCGCCGTTACGCAGCAAGCGGCGAGCCGCTCGGCAAGGCGGGCGCATATGGCATTCAGGGGCGCGCGGCGGAGTTTATCGAGCATATCGACGGGTCCTATTCAGGTATCATGGGTTTGCCATTGTTTGAAACCGCTGCCCTTCTACGTGCGGCGCGCATCGACTTCTAAAACAACACCATGAACGAAGAAATCCTGATTAACGTTACGCCACAGGAGACGCGCGTAGCGTTGGTCCAGCAGGGCGCAGTGCAGGAGCTTCACGTCGAGCGCACGCTGTCACGCGGGCGCGTCGGCAATGTCTATCTCGGCAAGGTGGTGCGGGTGCTGCCGGGCATGCAGTCCGCGTTTATCGATATCGGTCTGGAACGCGCCGCGTTTCTACATGTTGCCGATATCTGGCATCCGCGGCTCGCGGGCGACACGCAACAGCAGGTGCCGCATCAGCCCATCGAGAAGATCGTCTTCGAAGGGCAAACGCTGATGGTCCAGGTCGTCAAGGACCCGATCGGCACGAAAGGCGCGCGGCTGTCCACGCAGGTGAGCATCGCCGGGCGCACGCTCGTCTATCTGCCGCAGGAACCGCATATCGGCATTTCGCAAAAGATCGAAAGCGAAGCCGAGCGCGAAGCTGTGCGTGCGCGTCTGACATCGGTGTTGCCCGTCGACGAGAAAGGCGGCTACATCGTACGCACCATCGCCGAAGACTCGTCGAGCGAAGAGCTTGCCGCTGACGTCGCCTATCTGCGCAAGACATGGGCAACGATACTCTCGCAAGGGCAGCGCATGCCGCCCACGAGCCTGCTCTATCAGGACCTGAATCTCGCGCAGCGCGTGCTGCGCGACTTCGTCAATGACGAGACCACGCGCATTCAGGTGGATTCGCGCGAGACGTATCAGATGCTCGCGGAGTTCGCGGCCGAGTTCACGCCTGCGGTGTCGTCGAAGCTCCATCACTACACGGGCGAGCGTCCGCTCTTCGATCTGTACAACATCGAGACGGAAATCCAGCGCGCGTTGTCGAGGCGTGTCGATCTGAAGTCGGGCGGCTATCTGGTGATCGACCAGACGGAAGCGATGACGACCATAGATGTCAACACGGGCGGCTACGTCGGCGCGCGCAATTTCGACGACACGATCTTCAAGACCAATCTCGAAGCGGCGCATACCATCGCGCGTCAGTTGCGGCTGCGCAATCTGGGCGGCGTGATCATCATCGACTTCATCGATATGGAAAACGTCGAGCATCGCGATCAGGTGCTCAACGAACTCAAGAAGGCACTTTCACGCGACCGCACCCGCGTGACGGTGAACGGGTTCTCGCAGCTCGGGCTCGTCGAGATGACGCGAAAGCGTACGCGTGAGTCGCTTGCGCATGTATTGTGCGAGCCTTGCCCTGTTTGCCAGGGCAAGGGGCAGGTGAAGACGGCGCGTACCGTGTGCTATGACGTGCTGCGGGAAATTCTGCGTGAGTCCCGCCAGTTCAATCCGCGCGAGTTTCGCGTGGTCGCGTCGCAGCAGGTGATCGATCTGTTTCTCGAAGAAGAATCCCAGCATCTGGCCATGCTGATTGATTTCATCGGCAAGCCGGTTTCATTGCAGGTCGAGTCGAATCTGAGTCAGGAGCAGTACGACATCGTGCTGATGTGATTCGCCACCTCTTCCGCGCACCTCTGATGGCACGCCGATTGCTGTCAGAGGATCACACCGCACGCGGGAGGCGACATGCGCTCCGAACAATACGAATACAACGACGACCAGACAGCTCTACCTAACCCTTGCTACGACGGGCTTTACCGCCCGGCGTCTCACGAGAAAAGCACGTTACCGAAGCGCTCGGCGGGGGGCCTGCTGACCTTCGGCCTTGCGTGGCTTTTCGGGCTCGAAGCGCTGCTTTCCGACGACGAAAACTGACTCATCAATGCATCCCGCATCGCGAAGCGATACGAAATTTCAATCACTTCCGAGTAGAGGTTACAGAGATTGATCGGGCGTGACGTCGGGCCATCCGCCGTCCGCCCTGTTCCGGCAAATCAGCTAGACTTTCGATATGCAGTTGCAATAGACGGAGGCAGCCATGGCTGAATCAATGGTTGGCATCGTGGTCGGCATCGTCGTGCTGGCGGTCATAGCGACGCTGCTGTCGCATCAATTGCGGCGCGAGCATCACCTTCATCACATCCGCGACGCAATGTCGGGCCGTTACGACGGGCATCGATGGTGGGAGCGCCTGCGCCACCGGCACTGAATCCCGGCACTGAATCCCTTTTCACCTCGTCTCGAATCGCGCCGCGCGCCGCGGCGCACGACACACGGCAAGCGTCGACGTCGCCCATCATCGTCAGGCCGCCGACGGCGCCGTCCGCACGGAGGCAATCATGCCCGACGAAGCCGCAACCCTGAACTGGCAAAAAGTCGACTATGAAGGCTTCGAGATTCACGTCGCGCCGTCACTGAAAGACGGCAGCGAACGCTACACGTACATCGGCTACGTGTGCCATCCTGGCGCCGACCCGAAAGCGCCCGGCCACACGGTGACATTTCACGCGGATGGAGAAGAATCGTTTAAGACACTCGACGACGCGACCTATGAAGCCGTGCACGTCGGCAAGAGCATTATTGAAGGCACGCATCCGGATCTGTCGGTGCTGTCGCTGGTGACGAGCGGCGTCTGAGCCGGGTCGAATCAGTCTTACCTGCCGAGGCGCTCTTCCGTCTGCGAAGGCGTGCCTCGACGACAACTCAAGAAAATGCCGATGAGGAAGATAAACAGATTCCCTTCGGTAAAGTTGAGCAACAGCGAGTTCGCAAAGCAGCCGATCGTAAAAGCGAATAGATAAGCGAACACGATCGTGCGCGCCGGCTCGCGCAATTCGATCGCGGTCCGACCGATCTGCACGAGCAGAAACACGAATAGCGCAATGCCGACCGCGCCCAACTGAACGCCCATCAGCAGAAATTCATTGTGCGGATTGCCTGCCGTGGCCGCGGCGGCACCCGTGTTGTTGCGCGCGTATGCGTCGAACTCGTCCTGCACCGTGCCCACGCCGTGGCCGATGATCGGGCGCTCAGCCAGTAATTCAAGGCTGCGCCGGTAGAACACGATGCGTACGCCCATCGACGTGTTCTTGTTGGACGTTTCGTATGCGCTGATTTCGTCGTTCGTTTCCGCGAGCCGCGAACCGTGCGAATGCAGCGCCGCGTACACGAGACTGCCCGCAATGGCCACCAGCACGGCGCCGCTCCCCCACCGGACCCACGGCTTCACGCCGCGTAGCGAGGTGAAGTACGTCACGACGTAAATCAGGATGAAAAGAATCGCGATGATCTGGCCCGTGCGCCCCTGCATCATCAGCAGCACGTTGACGATGGCCAGCAGCGCGACGACGTAGAGCGCCACCTTCGCGGCCCGCGCGCGCGACTGCTTCGCGAAGCTCAGCGCCAGGTAAAACAGCAGCGCCATCATGATGCCCGCGGCGATATGGTCCTTGAAGACCCACGCCCTGCGGATCGGATCGGTATTCGAGTGCCACGAGCCAATGGACGTCCAGCCGAAGTAATTCGAGCATGACAGCAGCAGCAAAAGCGTCAGCGCGCTAAAAAGCGCCCACTTCGCGACCGTCGTCCACGCGGTCGTGCGGCAATCGCGGAACGTCAGGATCAGCAGCGGCAAATAGATCAGCTTGCGGTACTTCATCAGGAAGTCCAGCGCGTGCACGCGGTCCGCCGTCGTCCATGCAAGGCTCAGCGTCAGCGCGGCAGCGAGCAGCAGCGCCGCGACGCACACACGGTCGGTGAACAGCGAGCGCCAGTTGCGCCACACTTCGGGCGACAGCAGCGCGCACACCGCAAACAGTGTCGCCGCGATATTGACGCCGGCCGTCGACAACGGCACGGCAAACAGCGCGATGAGCGCGAAACTTCGCGCAAGGATCAGGGGATACGAATCTCTTGTAGCGTGTTGCATGTATGCTTCAACTCTCATTGACGAAATGCGCTCGCGTAGCCTCGGACCAAGGGCTCGCTGCGTCGATGGCCCGGTTTCTTCAGCCGGTGCCTTTAGTTGATCTTGTTGATCCTGCTGATCCTGCCTGTTTCTACCTGTTCTACCCGCTTCTGCCTGCGTCCGTGCCCCGTCGACGGGTCACGCCATCGCCATCATCTCATGGCCGCCATGCGATTTGGTTTCACGCCCGCGCGCCACGCAAGCGGCCGTAAGGCGCGGAAGGTCATCGCGTGGCGCCGCGCAGATAGAACGCGCTGCGGGCATCGAGCGCCGCTGGGGAATACAGTTCCTCGACGGTCCGGCGCGCGGCAGCACCGATCTTCGCGCGCAACGCCGGCTGCGCAACGAGTTCGGCAAGTATCGCCAGCGCTTCTTCGGATGTATCGAACAGATACCCGTTCTCGCCATGCCGCACAACATCGGCGTAGCCGCCGTGCCGGTGGCACACGACGGGCAAACCGCACGCCATCGCCTCGAGCACCACACGGCCGAACGTCTCGACGTGCTCGCCCGTGCGGTAGTAGAAGATATCGAGCTCGTGCAGAAAGTCCGGCGCGGCCATCGCGCCCTCGGGCAACAGACGGATCGCGTCGTCTTGCGGCAATGCCGCCGCCAGCGTCGTCGCGCCTTGCAGCAGCAGCTTGCAGCCGCGCTCAGCAAGGGTCCTGTACACGGCGATGTCGTCGGGATGATGCTTGTCAGCCGTATCTCGGCTCAGACGGCCGATTACCGGTTGCGCGCGAGTGTCACGCACGCGTGGCGCAAAGCGGCCGATATCGATCGGCGACGGCTGGATCTCGCCCTTCACGCCCAACAGCCGGGACTGAAACGCGGAAATCAGCACGAATTCGGTCGCGGGCCAGCGCAACAGCGGCGGCGGCGTCGACGTCAGCGCGAGCAGCTTCGGATGAAACGTATTGAACACGTACACGAGCCGCTCGGGGCGGGCCGCGAAATACGGCCACGCCCGGTTGCGCCAATGGGCACCGACGAACACATACGTGCCGCCGCGCGGCACGCTGCCCTTGAGCGGCGCGAGCCGGCGGATCGGAAAGGCCGCCGACAGTTCCTCGGACGTCCGCGACGACGTGCTCCAGAGCTGCACGTCGCCCCTGCCGTGCAGCAGCTCGTACAGGCGCAGTGCCTCCTGCTCGCTGCCGCCGTTCGGATTGTGAAAGCCGTTGAAGATGTGAATCATGCCAACTGTCTGAGTGGTCGCCGGCTGCATCGCACGCATCGCAGCGGCGGGCGCGCCCGCGTGCGGCACAGGGCCGCGCGGGCGTTCTATCGTGAGGTCACACGGTCGTCACGCCGCATGCTGCTGGAACTGGATGCGATGCAGATGCGCGTACAGTCCGTTCTGCGCGAGCAGTTCGCGATGGCTGCCTCGCTCGACGATGCGTCCCGCGTCGAGCACGAGGATGCGGTCCGCGCGCTCGATGGTCGACAGCCGGTGCGCGATCACGAGCGTCGTGCGGCCCTTCATCAGCGTTTCGAGCGCGGCCTGCACGTGGCGCTCGGATTCGGAATCGAGCGCAGACGTGGCTTCGTCGAGAATCAGGATGGGCGCGTCCTTGTACACCGCGCGTGCGATCGCGAGACGCTGGCGCTGGCCGCCCGACAGCATCATGCCGTTGTCGCCGATCAGCGTCTCGATGCCGTTCGGCATCGCCGCCACCGTGTCCCACAGATTGGCCGCATGCAAGGCCGCCTTCACGCGTTCGGCGTCGGCCGTCTGCCCGTAGGCGACGTTGTTCGCGATCGTATCGTTGAACAGCACGACGTCCTGGCTCACCATCGCGATCTGGCTGCGCAATTCATGAATGTCGTACTCCGGCAACGCGACGCCGTCGACCAGCACCTGCCCGCCGCTCGGATCGAAGAAGCGCGGCAGCAGGTTCACGAGCGTCGTCTTGCCGCTGCCCGATGGGCCGGCCAGCGCGACCATTTCACCGGGCGCGACCTTGAACGACACGCTATCGAGCGTCTGCCGCTGCATCGGTCCGCTCGCGCCGTACCTGAACGACACGTCGCGGAATTCGACCTCGCCCGTCGAACGCTCTAGTTTGCGCCCGCCGCCCGGCGGCTCCGACGGCTCGTCGATCAGTCCGAAGATCAGTTCGGCCGCCGTCATCCCGCGTTGCAACGGCTGATTCACGTCCATCAGATGCTTGAGCGGGGAGATGATCAGCAACATCGACGTGACGAACGCGACAAAGCCACCGACTGTAGTCTGGTCGTGCGACGACTGCACGACGGCAATCGTGATCACGACCGCGAGCGCGATCGATGCCAGAAACTGCGTCAGCGGCTGCGCGAGGCCGCCCGATACCGTCATGCGCATCGAATAGCCGCGCAGCTGCTTGCTCATTTCCGTGAAACGGTCGATCTCGTACCGCTCGCCGTTGTGCACCTTGACGACCTTGTAGCCGCCTACCGTCTCCTCGACGATATAGGACAACTCGTTGGTCAGCGTCTGATGCTCGCGGTTCAGGCGACGCAGCCGGCGGTTGATCTTGCCGACCAGCCAGCCGATGCCCGGCAGCAGCACCGCGACGATCAGCGTCAGGCGCCAGTTCAGGTAGAACAGGTAACCGAGCAGGAACACGACCGTCAGCGAATCGCGCACGAGCGTCACCATCACGCCGATCAGCACGTTCAGGATCTGGTTGACCTCGAAGACGATTGCGTTGATGACCGTGCTGGCCGTCTCGCGCTGAAAGAACGAAACACTGCTGTGTATCATCCGGTTGAACATGGTCAGCCGCAGATCCAGCAGGATGCGGTTCGACACGTAGGACAGCAGATAGCCCGACGCGTACTGCGTGACGCCGCGCAACAGCGCGAGGCCGATGATGGCGAGCGGCACGAACCATTTCGCGCTGTCGCTGCTGTGCGCGCCGAAGCCGTGGTCGAGCAGCGGCTTGAGCAGTGCGGGAATCCCCGCCTCGGTGGCGGCGACGACGCCCATCGTGAGGATGGCGGCGACAACGGTCCAGATGAGCGGCTTCACATACGGCCACAGCCGGCGCAGGACGACGACAGTCGACGTTGCTTCACGGGAGCCGATGGGCTTGCTTAACGTTGGCTTGGCGCTCAAGACTTCCTCTGAGAATGCGGGCGCGCTTCACGGCACCCGTAGGCCGCCCCTGGGGCGGATTGCGAATGCGACATTGTAAACCGTTCGGCATGCCATCCCGACGCGGCTAAATGATTGGAAATCCACGCGTTTGCAGATTTTCACGGCGCGGTGCGGGCGAAACGGGCTGAGGCGCCCGTTCGCCACGGGCCGGCGCCAGGCGCGGGCCGCCATCCCGCTGTGCGCCGCTGTGTATATACTTGCGCAACTTTCGTTGGGCGACGGTACCCCGGCAGCAGGCGGGGCGGACCGTGCGCCGTCTCTCCCGGCATCCATTCGCATGACACAACCCACACTCGGCGTCGCGCTCATCACGAAGAACGCCGCGCTCCGCCTCGACGAATGCCTGCGCGCCGTCGCATTCGCCGACGAGATCGTCGTCGTCGACAGCGGCAGCACCGACCGCACCGTCGAGATCGCCCGCGCACACGGCGCGCGCGTGCTGACACACACCGACTGGCCCGGCTTCGGCCCGCAGAAGAACCGCGCGCTGGATGCGCTCGGCACGGCCTGGGTGCTGTCGATCGACGCCGACGAGATCGTCACGCCGGAACTGGCCGTGTCGATTGCCGGCGTGCTCGCCGCGCCCGCCGCCGATGTCTATGCAGTCGACCGCCTGTCCGCCTTCTGCGGACATTGGGTGCGCCACGGCGGCTGGTATCCCGACTGGATTCCGCGCCTCTTCAAACGCGGCGCCGCGCGCTTCTCCGACGACCTCGTGCACGAGCGGCTCGTGTTCGATTCGCCCGCAAAGCGGCTGGAAGGCAAGCTGATGCACCACTCGTACGAAGACTTCGAGGCGGTGCTGCGCAAGCTCGACGCGTATTCGACGGCGGGCGCGCAACAGCGGCATGCGGCAGGTCAACGCGGCAGCTTCGGCAAGGCCGTCGCACGAGGCGCCTGGGCGTTCGTGCGAACCTATTTCTTGCGGCGTGGATTTCTCGACGGCCGGGCGGGTTTCATGATCGCGATGTTCAATGCGGAAACCGTGTATTACCGGTTTCTGAAGCTTGCGCAACTCGGCCGCGAGGGCGCTTCCGGTCGTTGAGCGCGGACGGTCCGGTTAATCGGATTCGATTCATCGACAACCATCAACACCCGCCGCCCGGCACCGGCATCAATACACGATCTCGATCGCGCTGCCCGAAAACTCGCTGCGCAATGCGGCGAGCAGTTCGTCCGTCGGCCTTACGCGCCATGCATCGCCAAGCCGCACTTCGCCTTCCGCGTTGTCGCTGCGATAGACGATCTGCACGGCAAGGCCGTTCGGCATCGGCGCGGATTGCCGCTGCCCGCGCCCGCCCGAATCGCCGTTGCCGCCGAAGCCGCCACGCCCGCCGCCTCGCGCAGCGGCCGGCGGCGCAGCGACTTCCGCGTCTTCCGGCTTCGCGCGATAGGCTTCGAGCACGGAGCGCAGCACGAGCGCATTCGCGTTGCCGTTCATCTGCACCTTCACTGCTTGCGCGTAACGCGTGCGAGCGCGGCCGAGGTCCATCGGCGTATCGACGGTAAAGCGGATGCCGCCCGTGAACGCGTCATTGCGCGCCTGGCCTTGGACGACGAGCAGTTCGTCTTCCTTGAACAACTGCTTGTGCGCCTCGAATTGCTCGTTGAAGACGGTCACTTCGCACTGGCCCGTGCCGTCGTCGAGCAGTGCAATCAGCATCTTGCCGCGCTGGGTCATCTGCGTACGCAGCGACACGATCACGCCCGCCACCAGCTTGTCACGCCCTTCCTTCAATTCGCCGATCTTCTGACGCACGAAGCGGCGCACTTCGTCCTTGTAGGCATCGAACAGATGGCCCGACAGGTAGAAGCCGAGCGCCGTCTTCTCTTCCTGCAAGCGGCGCTTTTCCGGCCACGCGGGTTCGTCGATCAGTTCATGGCCCTGCGACGGTGCGTCGCCCATATCGAACAGGCCCGCCTGCATCGCGTTGGCGCTCGCCTGATCCGCGGCTTCCATGGCGAGCGACACCGACGCGATCAGTTGGGCGCGGTTCTCGTGCAAGGAATCGAACGCGCCTGCGCGAATCAGCGCTTCGATCGTGCGGCGATTGACGATGCGGCGATCGATCCGGTTGCAGAAATCGAACAGATCGACGAACAAGCCTTCCTCGCGCGCGCGCAGGATTTCTTCAATCGCGTTCTGGCCGCTGCCCTTGATCGCGCCGAGACCGTAGCGGATCGTGCGCGAACGCTTGCCGTCGGCTTCCGCGACAGGCTCGAAGCGGTACGCGGACATGTTGATGTCCGGCGGCAGCACGGCCATCTTGTTCGCGATGCAGTCTTCGAACAGGATCTTGACCTTGTCCGTGTCGTCCATCGCGAGCGACATATTGGCCGCCATGAATTCGGCGGGATGATGCGCCTTGAGCCACGCGGTGTGGTACGCGAGCAGCGCATACGCAGCCGCGTGCGACTTGTTGAAGCCGTAGCCCGCGAACTTCTCCATCAGGTCGAAGGTCTCGTCGGCCTTCTCGCGTGTCAGGCCGTTCTTCGCCGCGCCCTCGGCGAAGATCTCGCGGTGCTTCGCCATTTCCTCGGGCTTCTTCTTGCCCATCGCGCGACGCAGCAGGTCGGCGCCACCCAGCGAATAGCCGCCGATGATCTGCGCCATCTGCATCACCTGCTCCTGGTAGACCATGATGCCGTAGGTCTCTTTCAGAACAGGCTCGACGCGCGGGTCTGGATATTCGACCGTTTCGCGGCCATGCTTACGCGCACAGAAGCTCGGAATCAGGTCCATCGGGCCCGGACGGTACAACGCGACGAGCGCGATGATGTCCTCGAAGCGGTCGGGCTGCGCGTCCTTCAGCATGCCTTGCATGCCGCGGCTTTCCAGCTGGAACACGGCGACCGTGTTCGCTTTCTTGAGGATCGAGAACGACGCCGGGTCGTCGAGCGGCACCTGCGCGAGCGACCAGTTCTCCTTCGACGGATCGAGACGGCGAATATAGCGCTCGGCCCAGTCGAGAATGGTCAGCGTGGTCAGGCCCAAAAAGTCGAACTTCACGAGGCCGACGGCTTCGACGTCGTCCTTGTCATACTGGCTCACGACGCCGCTTTCATCGCCCTGCGTATAGAGCGGACAGAAATCCGTCAGCTTGCCGGGCGCGATCAGCACGCCGCCCGCGTGCATGCCGACGTTACGCGTCAGGCCTTCCACGCGCTGCGCGAGTTCGAGCAGCTGATGCACTTCGTCTTCGTTGTCGAAGCGCTCCTGCAAGAGCGGCTCTTCCTTCATCGCGTCGGCGATGGTGACGTGCTTGCCGGGCTTGAACGGAATCAGCTTCGCGACCCCGTCCGTGAACATGTAGCCGAGATCGAGCACGCGGCCGATATCGCGCACGGCCGCCTTCGCGGCCATCGTGCCGAAGGTGGCGATCTGCGACACGGCGTCCGCGCCGTACTTCTCCTTCACGTACTGGATCACACGATCGCGGCCGTGCTGGCAGAAGTCGATGTCGAAGTCGGGCATCGACACCCGCTCCGGATTCAGAAAACGCTCGAACAGCAGGTTGTAGCGCAGCGGATCGAGGTCGGTAATGCCGAGCGCGTAGGCGACCAGCGAGCCCGCGCCCGAGCCCCGGCCGGGCCCCACGGGCACGCCGTTGTTCTTCGCCCAGTTGATGAAGTCCGCGACGATCAGGAAGTAGCCGGGAAAGCCCATCTTGATGATCGTGCCGCATTCGAAGTCGAGCCGCGCGTAATACGTTTCGCGCTGCGCGTCGCGTTTATCCTGTTCCGGGAACAGTTGCTCCAGACGCTTTTCCAGCCCTTCTTTCGACAGTTGCACCAGGTAGTCGTCGAGCGACATGCCGTCCGGCGTCGGGAACAGCGGCAGCTTCGGCTTGCCGAGTTCGAGCGTCAGATTGCAGCGCTTCGCGATTTCGATGGTGTTGGCCACCGCCGATGGAATGTCGGCGAACATCTCCACCATCTCAGCCTGCGTGCGGAAATACTGGTCTGTCGTGAAGCGCTTCTGGCGACGCGGATTCGCGAGCATGTCGCCTTCCGAAATACACACGCGCGCCTCGTGCGCGGTGAAGTCGTCGGGCGTCATGAACTGCAGCGGATGCGTGGCGACCACGGGCAGCTTCAGCGACGCCGCGAGCGCGACCGCCTGCTGCACATACGCCTGCGCACCGGGCTGGCCGCCGCGCTGCAGTTCGATATAGAAACCGTTCGGAAAGATCGCCGCCCAGCGCTGTGCGTTGCGCCTCGCGGCTTCCTCGTTGCCCGCCGCGAGCGCCATGCCGACGTCGCCATGCTGCGCACCCGACAGCGCGAGCAGCCCTTCGGCGAGCCCGCCTTCGAGCCACGCGGTGTCCACTTCCGCGCGCCCACGATACTGGTTCGTCAGCCACGCCTTCGACAGCAGTTCGCAAAGATTCAGATAGCCGGTCTTGTTCTTGACCAGCAACAGAAGCCGCGAAGGCTTGTCGCGGTCGTCGGGATTCGTGATCCAGACGTCGCAGCCGGCAATGGGTTTGACCCCTTTGCCACGGGCTTCCTGGTAGAAACGGACGAGGCCGAATGCATTGCCGAGATCGGTGAGCGCGAGCGCGCCCTGACCGTCTTTGGCAGCGGAAGCGACGACGTCGTCGATACGCACGATGCCATCGGCAATCGAGAATTCGGAGTGAACGCGGAGATGGACGAAGCGGGGATCTGACATGGGCGACATTGTAACCCCGCCCTCCTGAAATTTTTCGGCCAAAGCGCGTCCGAACGCCCCCGTTGGCCACCCGGCCAGGCGGGCTCGCGCGCCGGCCTTTGTCAATGGCCGTGAGCGCTTGCGCGGGTCGGCCGTGCGGCTATTTCGACGCAGGTCAATATGCCGTCCGGCGGATTGCGGGCCGACTGCCAGGATGAGGGATAATACGCGTTCGAATCCATTTTTCTGCCGTACGCGTGCTGCGCCCGCCCTTGATGCGCGCGCCGCGCATGGCGCTTTGTCGCTGGACCAGCATGAATATCCTGAATCTTTCGTCCTACCAGTTCGTGACGCTCGACAAAACCGTCGAATGGCGGCCGCTCGTCACCGCGCGCTGCAACGAACTCGGCCTGCGCGGCACCATCCTGCTCGCGCCGGAGGGCATCAACCTGTTTATCGCCGGTAACATTCCGCAAGTACGCGAATTCATCGACTACGTTCGCCACGACCCGCTGTTCGAAGGCAAGTTCGCCGAACTGCAATTCAAGGAAAGCCTGTCCGAGAAGCAGCCGTTTCGCCGTATGCTCGTCAAGCTCAAGCGCGAAATCATCACGATGAAAAAACCGGCTATCCAGCCGGAACTGGGCCGCGCGCCGGCCGTCGACGCCCGCACGCTGAAGGCATGGCTCGACCGCGGCCACGACGACGCGGGGCGCCCCGTCGTGATGCTCGACACGCGTAACGCATTTGAAGTCGATGTCGGCACGTTCGATAACGCGCTCGACTATCGGATCACGAAATTCAGCGAGTTCCCTGAAGTGATCGAGCAGCACCGCGCGGACCTCGAAGGCAAGACGGTCGTGTCGTTCTGCACGGGCGGCATCCGCTGCGAGAAGGCGGCCATCCACATGAAGGAAGTCGGCATCGACAACGTCTATCAGCTCGAAGGCGGCATCCTGAAGTATTTCGAGGAAGTGGGCGGCGCGCACTACAACGGCGAATGTTTCGTGTTCGACTATCGCACCGCGCTCGACCCGAACCTTCAGCCGACGGCGACCACCCAATGCTTCGGCTGCCGCGCCGTCGTCACGCCGGAAGACCAGAAGTCGCCGTTCTACGTGCCGGGCAAGACCTGCGCATCCTGCCATCCGGAAGCGCAGCGGCAGGTCGGTGCGGCGCAAGCGGCGTAATCGCGGCGCGCGCATCGCGTCATCGTTACTCGCATGAACCCGTTGCGCATAGGCGGCGCCGCTGCCGCTCGCCATACCCTCGCATGACGACCGTTACCGAAGCACCCTATCGCGGCCGTTTCGCGCCGTCGCCGACAGGCCCGCTGCACTTCGGCTCGCTGGTCAGCGCGCTGGCAAGCTGGCTCGACGCCCGCGCGCATCGCGGCGCGTGGCTCGTGCGCGTCGAGGACATCGACGGCCCGCGCACCGTTCCCGGCGCGGCGGAAGATATCCTCGATACCCTCGCCCGCTTCGGCATGGTGGCCGACGAGCCGCCCGTCTGGCAAAGCCGGCGCATGCCGCTCTACCAGCACGCGTTCGAGCGCCTGCAAGCCACGGGGCTCGTCTATCCGTGCGGCTGCACACGCAAGGAAATCGCCGATTCGCTCGTACGCGCGCACGCGCGGCATACGACCCTCGCCTATCCAGGCACCTGCCGCAACGGCCTGAACGGCAAGCCCGCGCGTGCATGGCGCCTGCGGGTGCCGGACGGCGACGCCGCCATCGTGACCTTCGACGACGGCTGGCAAGGCCGGCAAACCCAGAATCTCGCCACCGAAGTCGGCGATTTCGTCCTGCGCCGCGCGGACGATCAATGGGCCTATCAACTGGCCGTGGTGGTCGACGACGCGGATCAACGCATCACGCACATCGTCCGCGGCGCGGACCTGCTCGACTCGACCGCGCGGCAGATCTACCTGCAACAGTGTCTGGGCGTGCCGACGCCCTCTTATCTCCATGTCCCCGTCGTGACGAATGCCGACGGCGAAAAACTCAGCAAGCAGACGGGCGCATTGCCGCTGAGCGCCACCGACCCGCTCGTCGCGTTGACCGACGCAGCGCTGCATCTCGGCCTGAAGCTGACACAAACAGCGAAGTCGCTGGATTCGTTCTACGCGGAAGCGATCGCCGCCTGGTCGGAGCGCGTCAAACGCTGACGCCTTCCCAGCACTGGCCACAAAAAAGAAACGGCGCCCGCAAGGGCGCCGTTTCCGTTTGAGATCATCGCTATTCGCGCAAGCACGCGAACAGCGGCACGACGTCAGTTCGAGGGCGTCGTCTTGCGCGGCATGCCGAAGCCACCCAGCAGCGCGGCGAGCGGCTGCTTCGACGCAGGCTTCTGCGGCGCAGCGGGCGCTTCGTCGCGCTTCGCGGCAGCCGAGACCGCCGAAGGCGACGGCTCATACGGCTTCAGAAAGAAATCGTCGACAGGTTGCTGACGATGGTGCGTCCCGTGCGCCGGACGCTCGTGCGCGCCCGTCGTACGGCGGCGGCTGCCGCGATCGTCGCGTTCGCGTCGCGCGCCGCGCTCGTCGTGATGATGACGCACAGGCGTATCGACGGTCAGGCGCTGCACGTCGAGCGGCCGCTTGATCAGCTTCTCGATGTCGGCAAGCTGCTTGCGCTCGTTCGGGCTGAACAGCGACAGCGCGTCGCCCGATGCGCCCGCACGGCCCGTCCGGCCGATCCGGTGCACGTAGTCTTCTGCGTTGAACGGCAGATCGAAGTTGATCACGGCGGGCAACTCGGCAATATCGAGACCGCGCGCCGCCACGTCCGTTGCAACCAGCGCCTCGATCTCGCCGCGCTTGAACGCGTCGAGCGCCTGCATCCGTTCGCTCTGCGTGCGGTCGCCGTGAATCGCGGTGGCAATCACGCCGTCGCGCTCCAGCTGACGCGCGAGACGGCTCGCGCCGATCTTGCTGTTGCAGAACACGATCACCTGCTTGAGGCCGCGATCGCGGATCAGTTTCACGACGGCGCCCGTCTTGTCGCCCTCGGCCACTTCGTAGACGATCTGCGTAACGTTGGTCGCCGTCGAGTTGCTGCGCGCCACTTCGATCGTCTGCGGATTTCGCAGATACGTGGCCGCCAGCTTCTTGATTTCCGGCGAGAACGTCGCCGAGAACAGCAGCGTCTGACGTTCGGCGGGAAGCAGGTTCAGGATGCGCTGCAAGTCGGGCAGAAAGCCCATGTCGAGCATCCGGTCGGCTTCGTCGAGCACGAGAATCTGCACCTGGCCGAGATTGGCTGTCTTCTGCTGCACGTGATCGAGCAGCCGTCCCGGCGTCGCGATCAGGATTTCGACGCCGCGCCGCAGTTCCGCGGACTGCGGATTCATGTCGACGCCGCCGAACACGACGGCGCTGCGCAGCGACGTGTGTTTGGCGTACGCCTGCACGTTGGCGGCGACCTGGTCGGCGAGTTCGCGCGTCGGCGTGAGGATCAGCGCGCGGACCGGGTGGCGGGCCGGCGAGGCGCTCGTGCTGGCGAGCGGCAACAGACGCTGGATGATCGGCAGCGAGAAACCGGCCGTCTTGCCCGTCCCGGTCTGCGCGGCGCCCATCACGTCCCGGCCGCCCAGTACGACTGGGATCGCCTCGGCCTGGATCGGCGTCGGCGTCGTGTAGCCCTGTTCCGCGATGGCTTTGAGAATGTCGGCATGCAGGCCGAACTGGTCGAAGGTCGCGTTGGTAGGCGTGGTTGCTGTGTCGGACATGGTGGCTTTCGCTAAAAATGCGCCTGCGCTTTGCCGCTTGCGCGTTGCCAAAGGCGGCCGCGGGGGCGTCCGCTCAGATTGTTTCTGCAGCTTCTTCTGCAGCGGCCGCGGCCGCGGAGGGCATCAGGACATCAGGATGAAGGCGGAGCCACGGCGTTCCGCACAAGGCCCGAACTCGCGCCGCAAACGTCGGCGGGTGTCGGCAAGCATGCGGCCGGCTCCGGCCGGCGGAAACATCCGCCGGAAAGGGCGGTATTGTAGCACTTCGGCACTAATACCCATGGCGCGTGCGCGGAGTTTCTGCTTGTCGCGCCCGCGCCGTCATGAATACGGCATGTTTCAAGCAGGGACGGACCACGGCCGACGCGGGCAGCGTAGACGGGCAACGAGTCAATCTGGTGACAGCGCGCCGACCTGCGCCCGACGCCGCCCGGCTCACGTTGGCCCGTTTACCACGTTTCACGCATGACCATCAGCCGCAGCTCCGTCATGTCCTCGATCGCGTAGCGGATGCCCTCGCGCCCAAGCCCCGAGTCTTTCACGCCGCCATACGGCATATTGTCGACGCGGAACGACGGCACATCGTTGATGACCACGCCGCCCACTTCGAGTTCATCCCAGGCCTGATGCGCGTGCGCGAGCGAATCCGTGAAAATGCCCGCCTGCAGGCCGAAGTCGCTGTCGTTGACGGTCGCGAGCGCCGTTTTGAAGTCGTCGAACTTTTCGAGGATCGCCACCGGCCCGAACGCTTCCTTGCGATACAGATCGGTGTCGCGCCCGACGTTTTCCAGCAACGTCGCCTCGAACATCGCGCCGTCCACCTTGCCGCCCGCGACGATCTGCGCGCCCGCCTTCACCGCGCTTTCCATCCAGCCCGCGAGGCGCCGCGACTCCGACTCCGAAATCATCGGCCCGACGAAAGTCTTTTCGTCCTTCGGATCGCCCATCTTCAGCGACTTCGTCTTCGCGATCAGCTTTTCGCGCAGCGCGTCGTACAGCGACGCATGCGCGAGAATCCGCTGCACGCCGATGCAGCTTTGCCCCGACTGGTAGAACGCGCCAAACGCGAGCCGGTCCACCACGTAATCGAGCTTGTCGCGCTGGTCGCCATCGACGATCGCGGCGGCGTTGCCGCCCAGCTCCAGAATCACCTTCTTCTTGCCGGCCTTCGCCTTGAGTTCCCAGCCGACGGCGGGCGAGCCGGTAAACGAGAGCAGCTTGAAGCGTTCATCGGTGGTGAAGAGATCGGCGCCGTCGCGATGGGCGGGCAGGACCGAAAACGCGCCTTTCGGCAGGTCGGTTTCCGCCAGCACTTCGCCGATGATCAGCGCGCCGATGGGCGTGCGGCTCGCAGGCTTGAGCACGAACGGCACGCCCGCCGCCAGCGCGGGCGCGACCTTGTGCGCGGCCAGATTCAACGGGAAATTGAATGGCGAGATGAACGAGCACGGCCCGATCGGCACCCGCTTCACATAAGCGTGATAGCCCTTGGCGCGCGGCGAGATTTCCAGATTGACGATTTCGCCGTCGATGCGCACCGACTCTTCCGCCGCGACCTTGAACGTATCGATCAGCCGCGTGACCTCGCCGCGCGAATCGTTGATCGGCTTGCCCGCTTCGATGCATAGCGCCATCGCCATCTCGTCGAAGCGCTCGCGAAAGCGTTTCACGCAATGTTCGAGCACGGCCTGACGCTTGAACGGCGGGAACGCGCGCATCGCGGGCATCGAGTCGGCGGCGAGACCGATCGCCCGGTCGATGGCCTGCGCGTCGGCGAGCGCCACGCGCGTCGCCACTTCGCCGCTGAACTTGTCGGTGACTTCGAGATCGGTGTTCGCGGCGACCGCGACGTTGGCGAGGTAGTACGGGTAGCTCTTCTGCAACATGACTCGTTCTCCTTGATTGCAATCGGCTTGCGCAGCGAACACGGGCAGCAAGGACCATTCCGCAGCGGCCGCGCCGCGCGCCGACGAAGACGGCGCAATGCTCAAAGCTGCGCCGAAAGCCGCTTGATCTCGCGGTTGAGCACGCGCTCGTTATCGGAGTAATCGATCGGCACGTCGATCACATGCACACCCGGCGTCGCGAAGCATTCACGCACGAGCGGCGCGAGTTCCGCCGCCGACGCGACGCGATGCCCCTGCGCGCCATAGCTCTTCGCGTAATCGACGAAGTCGGGGTTGCTCAGCGTCATTCCGTAGTCCGGAAAGTTCATGTTCTCCTGCTTCCAGCGGATCATGCCGAACGCGTCGTCGCGCACGATCAGCACGACAAGATCGAGCTTCATCCGCACGGCCGTCTCCAGTTCCTGCGAGTTCATCATGAAGCCGCCGTCGCCGCACACGGCCATCACCTTGCGCTCGGGATGAACGATCTTGGTCGCGATCGCCGACGGCAGCCCCGCGCCCATCGACGCGAGCGCGTTGTCGAGCAGCAGCGAGTTCGGCTCGTGCGCACGGTAATAGCGCGCGAACCAGATCTTGTACATGCCATTGTCGAGACAGATGATGCCGTCGACGGGCATCGTCTCGTACACGTCATGGACGACGCGCACCGGGTACATCGGAAAGCGGTCGTCGTGCTGGCCCTTCGCAAGATGCGCTTCGAAATGCTCCTTGATCTCCTTGAAACGCGCGAAATCCCAATGCTCGCCCTTGCCTTGCAGCGCTTCTTTCAACTGCCAGACAGCGTTGGCGATATCGCCGACCACTTCGATCTGCGGGAAGTAGACGGTGTCCACTTCCGCGCCGAGAAAGTTGACGTGGATCACGGTCCTCTCGCCCGCGTCGGCGCCGCGCATGAAGAACGGCGGCTTTTCGATCACGTCGTGACCGACGTTGATGATGCAGTCGGCGTGATCGATCGCGCGGTGCACGAAGTCGCCGTCCGACAGCGTCGCGTTGCCGAGCCACAGCGGATGCGATTCGTCGATCACGCCCTTGCCCATTTGCGTCGTGAAGAACGGGATGCCGATCTGGTCGACGAATTCGCGCAGCATCTTGCGCGTGGTCTTGCGGTTGCCGCCCGCGCCGATCATCAGCAGCGGATGCTTCGCCTCGACGATCGCCTTCACCGCGTGCGCAACCGCCTTTTCCTCGGCAACGGGACGCCGGCTGTAGCTCTTTGGAATCGGTTTGCCGTCGCCCTCTTCATGCGCGACGTCTTCGGGCAGTTCGAGATGGGTCGCGCCGGGCCGCTCTTCCTCGGCCTGACGGAACGCCTCGCGAACCGACGCGGGAATGTTGGCAACCGACACGATCTGCCGCGTGTACTTGGTGAGGGGCTCCATCATCCGCACCACGTCGACGATCTGGAAATGGCCCTGCTTGCTCGATTTGATCGGCTTCTGGCCGGTGACCATCAGCATCGGCATGGCGCCGAGCTGCGCATATGCGGCGGCCGTCACGAAGTTGGTCGCGCCGGGCCCGAGGGTCGCGAGACACACGCCCGTGCGCCCCGTCAGACGGCCGTAGGTCGCGGCCATGAAGCCCGCTGCCTGTTCATGGCGGGTCAGCACGAGCTTGATTCTGGAGCGGCGCAGCGATTCGAGGAGATCGAGATTTTCTTCGCCGGGAATGCCGAACACGTACTCGACGCCTTCAGCCTCCAGCGATTTGACGAACAGATCCGATGCTTTCATGGGGAGTCTCGCTTGACGAACGAACGCAGACCGGGCCGCTGCGACGTATGCAGCGGCACGCGGACAAGGATGATCGGAGACGATGACAGCCGCGCCGATGCATCGAGACGGGGCGCGGCCTGTGCGTGGCACACAGCTTACTACCGGAGGCGAAAACGTGTTGCTTCACGCGCAGGCGGTGGGGATGCGCGGCGAGCGGCGAGCCGCGTGACCAGCGAGAGAGACTGGAACTGCGAAACGGCAAGAAAATCAGCGGACGATCGTCACGCAGTCGGACAGCAACGGCGGCGCGTCCTCGCCCTGCATCGCGTCATAGAGGGTGGCCTGCGGGCCCTTGGTCCACCACGTGTAGCTGCCCGCCTGATACTTCGCGCCGGAGCCGGACAGCACGTTGACGAACAGCATCTGCCGGCCTTTCACCGGCAGCACCGCGAAGCTCTGACCGTTGGTTGCGTTCAGAGATAGGTGACTTGCAGGATGCGCCCCGTCGCGCAGGTGTACTTCTGGATCACGCGGTGCGAAGTGCGGATATCGGGCAACGGCGACAACCCGGCGGCGCGGGCCACGCCCGACGCCGCGACGAACGCCAGCACGCCCACTGATGCAACCCACCGTCTGCTCATTGAATGCCTCGCTTCGTGACGCTCTTTTGTTATGACTACGCGACCCGGCCGAAGTTTGCGGCTCATGGATCGATCACGTCGGCGCATGCGTCGGTCGGCGCGGCGGCCACGTGGCCGACCACGGGAACGATCTTGAGTCCCGCCGAGGCGATGCGGCACGGCGCAGCGGCCAGCCCGCAGCCGCTCAACGCGGCCATCAACCCAATCGACGCTGCCAGCGACGCGATACGCCGCGCGACCTTGCTGCCTGACTGTCTAGCTTTCACACGCACTCCGCTCCTGGTCCGCCCCGCGATCTACCCGCCTCGAGCGGCGACGTGCGAATCGCCATCCGTTCTCTCACTTCGCCGACACCGGCTTGACAGCGGCAGCCGCCTGCTTGGCGCGCTGCAGCGCTTCACCGATATCGCTGCCCGTTGCGAGCGCCACGCCCATGCGGCGCTTGACGAAGCTCTCGGGCTTGCCGAACAGGCGCAGGTCCGCGCCCGGCACGGCGAGCGCCTGCGCGACGCCTTCGAAGGCGATGCCCGTTTCGTCCAACCCGCCGTAGATCACGGCCGACGCGCCCGGCGCGCGCAAGGTCGTATCAACCGGCAAGCCGAGAATGGCGCGCGCGTGCAACTCGAACTCGGAGAAACGCTGCGACGCGAGCGTCACGAGCCCGGTGTCGTGCGGACGCGGGCTGACCTCCGAGAACCATACGTCATCGCCGCGCACGAAAAGTTCCACGCCGAACAGGCCCCGGCCGCCGAGCGACGTCGTCACCTTGTCGGCGATGTCGCGCGAGCGTTCGAGCGCGCGCGGGCTCATCGGCTGCGGTTGCCACGATTCGACGTAGTCGCCCGCAACCTGCACGTGGCCGATCGGCTCGCAGAAACTGGTGGCCGTCTGCTGCGTGGCGGAGTCGATCGCGCGCACGGTCAGCTGCGTGATCTCGTATTCGAAGTTGATGAACCCTTCGACGATCACGCGCCCGTGATTCACGCGCCCGCCCGCCATCGCGTATTGCCATGCCGGCTCGACATCGGAGTCGCTGCGCAGCACTGACTGCCCTTTGCCTGACGACGACATGACCGGCTTCACGACGCACGGATAACCGACCTTCGCGATGCCCGCCTTCAGTTCGTCGATCGAATCGGCGAACGCGTACGGCGACGTGGGCAGGCCGAGTTCCTCGGCGGCGAGGCGGCGGATGCCTTCGCGGTTCATGGTCAGTTGCGTCGCGCGCGCGGTCGGGATCACTTCGGCGACGCCTTCCGTTTCGATGGCGGCCAGTGCGTCGGTGGCGATGGCCTCGATTTCCGGCACGATCAGATGCGGGCGCTCTTTTTCGACGAGCGCGCGCAACGCCTTCGCGTCAGTCATGTCGATCACGTGCGAACGGTGCGCGACCTGATGCCCCGGCGCGTTCGCGTAGCGGTCGACCGCGATCACTTCGACGCCGAGCCGTTGCAACGCGATGATCACTTCCTTGCCCAGTTCGCCCGCGCCGAGCAGCATGACGCGCGTAGCCGAGGTCGAAAGAGGTGTGCCGATGCGTTGGCCGATCATCATGGGAGCTCCAGAGAATTTGTGACAAAAAGCGGGTGGAATGAATGACTGCGCCGATGTTAACATGCGCGGCCCCTGCGGCTGCGCCCGCCGCGTGCCGATAACCCGTGTGGGGAGCGCGTCGCGGGCGACCTTGCCGGGCGTGCTGTCAGGCGGCCGGGGCGGCGGCGGTCCATGCCGGTGAAACCGTCGCGCAACGGACTGCAACCGCGCGGGGCGAACGGCGTGGTCGCGGCAACCCTGCGTTTTTGCCGATGCCGCCTGTACCCGCCTATACCGCCTATACCTTTTGTTCACCCGCGTTTGCGCTCGCATGCGGCAAGCGTAGTGCGATACCCTTACGCCTTCGCCAGTTTAGAGAGGAACGACGATATGCAGCCCACGTCTGCCACGCAACGCGACGCACGCTCGAGCGCCACCCCCGACGCATCGTCGCATGCACCTGACACGGCTGCGCGCGTGTCGCTGCGCCGGCGCGCGGGTCATGCGCTGGCCGTCGTGTCGATGGCCGCGTCACTGTCCCTGCTCGTCGCCGCCTGCTCGATGCCGAAACATCCCGACACGGAAGCCCCGCCGCCCGATCCGTTCAACCCCGCGGCCACGCAACTGCTCGACAACACCGAATGGCAACTCAGCGGCTGGAAGCTCGCGTCGGGCAGCACGCGCGAGGTGCCGGACGGCGCGAGCGGCGAACCCATCACGCTCCAACTGTCGACGCAAACAGGCCAGCGCCGCGCCAGCGGCTTCTCCGGCTGCAACCGCTATACGGGCACGTACATGCTGAAGGACGGCAAGCTGAGCTTCGGGCCGCTCGCGGGCACGCGCATGGCATGCGCGACGCCGGGCGGCAAGATCGAAGGCGCGTATCTCGCCGCGCTCTCGCATGTCGAGCGCTCGGGCGTCGACATGCGCAAGCCGCAACAACTTGAGCTGATCCTCGACAACGGCGACACGCTCGTGTTCGCGCGGCGCGGTCAATGACCGCGTGGCCGGCGAACGTCAACTGTATCGGGACGCCGCGCGCCGCGCGGCATTCGCTCGCGGATACGGCCCGCTTTGTCCAGTTAAACTCGATGGATCGCGCGCTCGCGCATCCGTCATTCGTTGATGTCTAGCATGCAAACGGTAGTTTTCGGCTGGTTCGGCGCTTCCGCCGTCTGGTTTCTTCCCCTGTTGTGGCGTCTCGTGAAGTCCGTGCTGCCGGGCGGCGCGGGCCTGCGCGGTCCCGGCACGATCCGGCTGTGGCTCGGCTTCGTCTGCGTGCTGATCACGAGCTGCACGCTGGAGGCGTCGCTCGTCAACGTGCAGGGGCTCGACGGCTTCGGGCATGGGCTGTCGGCGGGTCTCACGCATCTGATGGGGCGCGTCGCGACGCCGCTCGTGATGCTCGGCCTGTTCGCGGTTTCGCTGCCGTGGCTCATCGGTTTCAGATGGCCGTCGTTCTTCGCCTGGGCCAACGAGGCATTCGGTCTTGGCCTGTCGCGTAGCGCGCGCGAAGACGAACCGCGCGGCCACGCCTCGCGTGCCGTCGAGTCGGCGCCGTCCCATAGCAGCGCGCCGATCAATACGATGGCGCCAAAAGCCAATGGGCGTTATGCGCGGCCGACCGTGTGGCGGCCGCCTTCCACGACGCGCGCCGCGAGCGCTACGAGCGCCGCCGTCGCGGCGGGCGAAGCGATGGGCATGCCGGGTGGCTCGACTGTGGGTAGCGGCAGTGTCTTACGCAACGCCGGCGGCCATGCGGCGGGCGGTGCGCAAGCAAGCCCCGCCTCCGCCCAACGGCCGGGCGCACCCAGGCCGTGGACGCCCGCCGAACCGGTCGCGCCCTCCGGCTGGCTCAACACCGACACGCCGCGCGCGCATTCGCGCGACACGGTGGCTCCGCTGATGGAAGCCGCGCGCGTCGCGGCCACGCCGCCGACTGTCTTCGGCAGCACGGCGGCCCTGCAATCGTCGAAAGCCGCGGCGGCCAATGCCGGGGCGCGCGGCCCGTCGGTGAATCCCGCCGTCGCGTCGGCGCGCTCGGCGGCCTTGCGCGGCGCGACGCTCGCGCAGAGCCGTCAGACGGCATCGGTCGGCGCGGCAACGCCCGCCGCGCCGACGCGGCGAGCCGTCGCGCCGTCCGCTTCGCCCGGCACGCGCCGCGACACGCCGAATCTCAAAGTGCCCGCCTACACGCGCGCCAACCCACCCGCCCAAGCCGTCGCGCCCGCGTCGAGCGTGCAGGAAACCCTGCGCAGCATCGAGGAAAACGCGGCGCGCTGGACGACCCTCGCGGGTGCCAGTCTCGCCCGGCGCACGGCGAGCGATCCGGCGAAGGTCGTCGACACGCGCAGCATGCCGGTCCCGGCCGATGGAGTGCATGCGCAGACGCCGTCCGCTAGCGGCACGGCGGTCGAGGCTTCCATGGGTTCCGCAAGCGCGGTGGGCGTGTCGGGCGTATCGGGCGTATCGGGCGTATCGGGCGTATCGGGCGTATCGGGCGTATCGGGCGCGGCGGCCGTCGCTGCCGTCGATCAGGCCGTGTCCGCGCTCGAAGCTGCCATTGCCACGCACACGACGCCCGCTGCGGAAACAGTTGCGCCTTCGGAATCAGCAAACGCAGCCGAGCGCAACGAAGAGGCGGCTCAAGCGGTTGTGGCCGCGCCATCCGTGACGCCGTCGGCTGTTGAGCAATCGCAGGTCGCGGGGGCAGAGCCGCCAGCGCAAACCGCCGCCGCCGAGCAAACGGATTCGGCTCGCGTGGAGCCCGAGATTGCGCCCGCTCAGCCGAGCGCAATTGCCAGCGATGTGACGGCAAGCGCAATTCCCGCCGAACCGCACACGCAGACTCACGCCGCGCCGGAGAATGAACAGGCCGTTGCAACGGCTGTGTCCGAGCCAGTTGAACCGCAACGGCAGGCCGTTGCCGAACAGATCGTGACACAAGCGAACGTGGCGGCCGCTGGCCCGACCTCCACGCCGTCCGAACCGGCGACCAGCATCGCATCATCCGGGCAACCGGCGGCGCCTTCGACGCTGGCATCGACGCCCGCCGTCGAATCCGCGCCCGCCGATCCAATCGCAACGCCCCCACAGCTCGCTTCGACGCAGTTCGACGCGCACGAAACGGCAGCGAGCCAGCCGGAATGGCCAGCGCCAACCGCCGTCGTGCAGCAGCCAGCGACTGTCGCTCACGCCGTCGAGTCCGCAACCGCCGCTGAAGCTCCCGTTGCGCCGTCAACATACATCGCGAGCGACACTGCCTCGCCCGCAGCGGACGAGCCCGAGTTCGCCGAACAGACTGAGACCGCCCCTACCCCGCTTGCGCCATGGGATGCGATCACGCAATCCGTGTCGCTCATGCGCGTGGCTTCGGCAACCGGTCCATCGGGACAACAGGCGCATCATGCATCGGTGTCGAACGCGCCTGCATACGGCGAAGCTGATACGCCGCCTGAACCTGTCGACGCGTCGACCGCGCTCGACGGCACATCGAACGAGACAGCACCGGAAGCAGCTTCGAACATCGTGCGCTTCCCGGGCCCGTCCCTCGTTGCGCCAGCGTCTGAACAGAACGCGGCCGACGAATTCGAGCCAGACCTGACGCAAGACGAGCCCGTCGACGCGCAACAGGCGCCGCCTGCCGCCACCCCGCCCCGCCCTGCCGTGCGCGGCCACAGCGGTCCCGCTTTCGAGTTTTACGCGCCTGCCGCCTCGCACATCGAACTGCCGGCGCTCGATCTGCTCGCGCCCGCCTCGTCCGACGCCGAGCCCGTCAGCGAAGAAAAGCTCGCCGAAACGGGCGCCCTGATCGAACAGCGCCTGCAGGAATTCAAGGTGCCCGTGACGGTGGTCGGCGCATCGGCGGGACCCGTCATCACGCGCTTCGAAGTCGAGCCGGCGCTCGGCGTGCGCGGCAGCCAGATCGTCGGGCTGATGAAGGATCTGTCGCGGGGTCTCGGTCTCACGTCGATCCGCGTCGTCGAGACGATTCCCGGCAAGACCTGCATGGGTCTCGAACTGCCGAATGCCAAGCGTCAGACGATCCGTCTCTCCGAAATTCTCGAAGCCAACGTCTATCAGAAGTCCGCGTCGAATCTGACGCTGGCGATGGGCAAGGACATCACCGGCCACCCGGTCGTCACCGATCTCGCGAAGGCGCCGCACATGCTGGTCGCCGGGACGACGGGCTCGGGCAAGTCGGTGGCGATCAACGCGATGATCGTCTCGCTGCTGTACAAGGCGACGCCCGAAGATGTGCGAATGATCATGATCGATCCGAAGATGCTGGAGCTTTCCGTGTACGAAGGCATTCCGCATCTGCTCGCGCCTGTCGTGACGGACATGAAACTCGCGGCGAACGCGCTCAACTGGTGCGTCGGCGAGATGGAGAAGCGCTACCGGCTGATGTCGGCCGTCGGCGTGCGCAACCTGCAAGGCTTCAACCAGAAGATCCGCGACGCTGCCGCGAAAGAGAAGAAAATCGGCAATCCGTTCTCGCTGACGCCCGACGCGCCCGAGCCGCTGTCGCCGCTGCCGCTGATCGTCGTCGTGATCGACGAACTGGCCGACCTGATGATGGTCGCGGGCAAGAAGATCGAAGAACTGATCGCGCGGCTCGCGCAAAAGGCCCGCGCGGCGGGCATCCATCTGATTCTCGCGACGCAGCGCCCATCCGTCGACGTGATCACGGGTCTCATCAAGGCGAACATCCCGACGCGCGTCGCGTTCCAGGTGTCGTCGAAGATCGACTCGCGCACGATTCTCGACCAGATGGGCGCCGAGTCGCTGCTCGGCCAGGGCGACATGCTGTTCCTGCCGCCCGGCACCGGCTATCCGCAGCGCGTGCACGGCGCGTTCGTCGCCGACGAGGAAGTGCATCGGATCGTCGAGCATCTGAAGCAGTTCGGCGAACCGGAATACATCGAAGGGATTCTCGACGGCCCGGCGACAGATGGCGGCGGCGCGCAGGACCTCTTCGGCGAAACGCCGGATGCGGAAGCCGATCCGCTGTACGACGAAGCCGTCGCGTTCGTCGTGCGCACGCGCCGCGCGTCGATCTCGGCCGTGCAGCGGCAGTTGCGCATCGGCTATAACCGCGCGGCGCGGCTCGTCGAACAGATGGAGACGGCAGGCCTCGTGTCGGCGATGGGCATCAACGGCAGCCGCGAAGTGCTCGCGCCAGGGCCGGCGGAATGAGCCGCTTCCAGAATGGAACAGCGCCGCTGCGAGAACGACAATAGCCGAACGCAGCGGCGACACCCGCCTCTTTCACACTGCCGTCATCACGACGGCGACACCCACTTGAAGTCGACAGGCGATCCGATCTCGATGCGTTTCGGGTTCGCTTCCAGCAGCCCGCTTTGCGGATCGCGACGGAACACGTACGCCGTATCGCTGTTCTGATTGCCGACGATCAGCCATTGTCCCGTCGGGTCGATGGAGAACTCTCGCGGAGATTTTCCAAGACTCGACTGCCGGCCGACTTCCCGTATATGGCCGTTGCCGGGATCCACCGCATAGATGACGATTTCATTCGCATCGCCGCGATTGCTGGCGTACAGAAAGCGTCCGTCCGGCGACAGATGGATCGCGGCTGCGCCTACCTGCCCCTTGAAGCCGGGTTTCGCCATCGGCACGACCTGCAGTTGCGTGAGCTTGCCGTCGTCGTAGTGAAATGCCGTGACGGTCGCCGTCAGCTCGCTCGTCAGATACGCGTATTTGCCGTCGGCGCTGAACACCAGATGGCGCGGGCCCGAGCCGGGCTTCACGTCGGTATAGCGCTTGTCCGTCGGGCCGAACAGGCCGCGGCTGCCGTCGGGCGTGTAGCGGTATGCGTAGAGCTTGTCGGTGCCGAGATCCTGCGCAAACAGATAGTTGCCGTCGGGCGAGAACACGGTCGAATGCACGTGCGCGTTGTCCTGGCGTCCTTTCACGGGACCGCCGCCTTCATGATGCACGGTCAGCACCGACGCGCCGACCTGGCCGTCCGCCTGCAACGGAAACACCGCGAAGCTGCCGCCCGGGTTCGCGGCGACCGAGTAGTTGGCCGTCGTCAGATATTTGCCGTCCGGCGAGATGCTCAGATAGCACGGATCGTTGCCGTCCGACGACACGCGGTTCAGGAACGTTAATTGCCCGCTTTTCGCATCGAAGCCGAACGCGCTGATGCCGCCGCGCTGCCCGGCGGGGCCGTTGTCGCCCGGCTGCTCGTTGACGGAATAGACGTAGCGGCCGTCGCGCGACGCGATCACGTACGACGGGTTGTCAGTCTTCGCAGACGCCACCTGTGTCGCGTCGCCCGACTTCGTGTCGAAGCGATAGACATAGATGCCTTCGCTCTTCGGACCGGTGTACGTGCCGACGATCAGATCGTAGACGCCGTCGGCGGGTGCGGCGGTCGTGCCTTGAGCGAAAGACTGCGTGGCGGCAATCGATACCATCAGTGTCAAACCTCTTATGATCGAACGGGCGGACAAGCGCGGATTCACGCGCAAACTGAAAGACTGTGGCACGGCACACGCTACTGCTCGGGTACGACGCTGCATGACGACCTCCTGGCGAGACGGGTTATTCGGTTCGTGTGTGTCGCTGGTCTGCCGCGCGGCTCGATCGGAGCGTGCCGTTGTCGTAACGGCTGCATGACGATTGCAGCGTGCGCGTCGTGCGCCCTCGTGGCCCCGCCGCCGCTGATCGTCGATGTCGTATTTGGGGCAAGTATAAGAGCGTTGCCCGCGCCAGCACAGTCTGATCCGCGAGCCCAGGCTATCCGACAGGTTGTCTCTTTCCGTCGTCAATTCCAACAAAAGGAGTCGCCATGAACATCCATCTCACGCTCGGCCCGCTCGTCGCGCTGATCGCCGGCATTCTCATTCTGATCGTGCCGCGTTTGCTCAACTTCATCGTCGCGCTTTATCTGATCATCATTGGGCTGATCGGGCTGTTCGGCGTCGGCGGCACGGCGCACTTCTGACGCGCGTGCACGGACGCGTCCACGCAGGCGCGCTGCGCATTGCATTGGTGTTGAACGCGCCGCGTGACGGCGCTTCGGGCATGTCAGACGCTCACGAACCCACGCGCAGCGCCGCGCGGGCCGCTTGTCGCGGTCCGCGCGGCGCTGCGCGTGTTTGACTGGAAGCGTGCTCGTTCGGGATAACGCGCGTCGCGTCAGCCGTTCGACAGTTGATCGAGACGCAAGCGCCCCTGCAAGGACAGGCCACCGACGGCATAATGACCGTCGGCTTCGCTATAGCGCTTGAAACAGGCGCGTTCGATCAGAAATGCTGCGGCGGTTTCCATCCCGTTGCGCGAGATGCCGAGCGTGCGGAAGTCGAGTGGAAGAAGCGAATCGTCAGGCAACTGACTCGCGGCGGAGAGAATCGTGATGCAGTCGGATTTCGACGGGTTCAGCATGGCTTATCCTCGAAAACGGCGCCGTGGCTGCATGCTGCAACACCGGCCGCCGGTGGGCTGCGATTCATCAGAACTCACGTTTGAATCCGATTGTAAGCATCAAAAAATTGGATTGGCAATACGCCCGGATGCTCGCACGCGTATGCACCAGAATGCACCGCGCAAGCCCGGTAACTACGACGCTCGCGCACCGTTTCGCGCGCGCAGGAACGTACTAATTACACGGTGACCGACGGCTTTACCATGTCTGCCTCTATCGAAGACTATGCACTCATCGGCGACGGTCACACGGCCGCGCTGGTTTCGCGCGATGGTTCCGTCGACTGGCTGTGCTGGCCACGTTTCGACTCGGGCGCTTGCTTCGCCGCGCTGCTCGGCACGAGAGACAACGGCCGCTGGCTGATTGCGCCAGCACTGGACGATCAAGCCGAAGATGCCGCTGATGCCCCGTCTGCGTCGCAGGAAGAAACGCGCGAGGAAGGGCGCGCAGAACCCTGCAGCAAGCCGGTGCCGCGCCAGGCAGACAAGCCGGGCGCCGCGCGCACGGCGACGCGCGAAGGCGCGACTGAAGCGGCTGAAGCGGCCCAAGCGGAAGCACGCGACGCATCGGCCGCCCTCGACGCAGGCAACCCCGGCATCAAAATGGGTTTCGCGCGCGCCACGCGCCGCCGCTATCGCGGCGAAACGTTGATCCTCGAAACCGACTTCGAGACACCCGACGGCGCCGTCACGCTGATCGACTTCATGCCGCCCGGCAACGGCTGGTCGGAGATGGTCCGGATCGTCGTCGGCAAGCGCGGCACTGTGAAGATGCGCATGGAACTCGTGCTGCGCTTCGACTATGGCTTCTCGATTCCCTGGGTCAGCCGCCTCGCGCGCGAAAGCGGCATCAAGGCGATCGCCGGACCTGACACGGTCGCGCTGCGCACGCCTGTCGATCTGCGCGGCGAGAACATGAAGACAGTCGCCGAGTTCACCGTCTCGGAAGGTGAACGCGTGCCGTTTTCGCTGACTTACTCCGCGTCGCACCTGAACATTCCGCCCGCGCGCGATCCGCACTCGGCCCTCGCCCGCACTGAGAACTACTGGCTGGAGTGGTCGTCGCGCGGCACCGTCGAGGGCAAGTACGCGAGCGCCATCCGCCGCTCGCTGCTGACGCTGAAAGCGCTCGCCTACGAGCCGACGGGCGGCATCGTCGCTGCGCCGACCACGTCGCTGCCAGAGAAGATCGGCGGCACGCGGAACTGGGACTACCGCTACGTGTGGCTGCGCGACGCAACCATCACGCTGCTCGCGATGATGCGCGGCGGCTACTACGAAGAGGCGCGCGCGTGGCGCTCGTGGCTGGGGCGCGTGATGGCGGGCTCCCCCGAGCAGTTGCAGATCATGTACGGCCTCGCGGGCGAGCGGCGGCTGCCCGAGTTCGAAATCGACTGGCTGCCGGGTTATGAGAACTCGAAGCCCGTGCGTATCGGTAACAACGCGGTCGGGCAATTGCAACTGGACGTTTACGGCGAAGTGATGAACGCGCTGCATCTGGCGCGTGTCGGCGGTTTGCAGGCGGACGAAACCGCGTGGAACGTGCAGTGCGAGATGCTGCGCCACCTCGAAACGATCTGGCAGGAACGCGACGAAGGCATCTGGGAAACGCGCGGCGGCCGTCAGCATTTCACGTTCTCGAAGGTGATGGCCTGGGTCGCATTCGATCGCGCGATCAAATCGGCGGAAAAATTCGATCTGCCCGCGCCGCTCGAACACTGGTACGCGGTGCGTGCGCAGATTCACTCGGACGTCTGCGCGAAAAGCTGGAATGCGCAGCTGAACGCGTTCACGCAGACCTACGGCGGCGACGAACTCGATGCGAGCGTGCTGCTGCTGCCGCTGCTCGGTTTTTTGCCGCCCTCGGACCCGCGCATCGCCGGCACCGTCAACGCGATCGAGAAAAACCTGATGCACGACGGCTTCGTGATGCGCTATCGCACCACCGAGTTCGACGACGGCCTGCCGCCCGGCGAAGGGACGTTTCTCGCCTGCAGCTTCTGGATGGTCGACAACCTCGCGCTGCAGGGGCGCATCGACGACGCGCGCGCCATGTACGAGCGGCTGCTGTCGCTCGCGAACGACGTCGGGCTGCTCGCGGAGGAATACGATCCCGTCGGCGGACGGCTTGTCGGGAATTTCCCACAGGGGTTTTCCCATGTGGCCCTCGTTCACACCGGACTGAATCTGATGAAACACGAGCAGGAGATGGCACATGCGACTGGCCAGCCGCCGCATGACGGCGAGAGCGGACAAGCTGCTGCGCCGCCCTCTGGCACGCCTGATGCTGATATCTCGGCACCTCCCGTCGCCTAAAGAAAACGGGCGAATTGTCGATGACGTGGATATGACATCCGTGAGTGTGCTAACGCACTGTTGTTGCATTGCACAAATCGTATGCCTTCTATATCATCACCCGAACCAGACGGCCGATAATCGTCACCACCAACAATTCCACACGTAACCAGAACCGGCCCGCCTCGTCGCTGCGCGTTCAGACACGCTGCCCTGCGCGAACCGTTATAGCTGGAGCACCCATGCTCTATCAAATTCACGAATTCCAGCGGGCATTGTTGAGCCCGCTCACCGCCTGGGCTCAGGCTGCCTCGAAATCGTTTGCGAATCCGGCCAGTCCGCTCGCCTATGTGCCGGGCGCCACCCGCCTGTCCGCTGGCTACGAACTGCTGTACCGGCTCGGCAAGGATTACGAGAAGCCCGAGTTCAACCTGCACCAGATCGTCAAGGACGGCCACAACATTCCCATCGTCGAGCAGACGATCGTCGAAAAGCCGTTTTGCCGGCTGATGCGCTTCAAGCGCTATTCGGACGACAGCGATGCCGTGACGCAGCTGAAGGAAGAACCCGTCGTGCTGGTGTGCGCGCCGCTGTCGGGCCACCATTCCACGCTCCTGCGCGACACCGTCAAGACGTTGCTGCAGGATCACAAGGTGTACATCACGGACTGGATCGACGCGCGCATGGTGCCGATCGAAGACGGTACGTTCGATCTCGACGATTACATCGCCTACATCCAGGAATTCATCCGCCACATCGGCGCGAAGAATCTGCACGTGATCTCGGTGTGCCAGCCAACCGTCCCGGTGCTCGCGGCCATTTCGCTGATGGCGAGCCGAGGCGAGGACACGCCGCGCACCATGACGATGATGGGCGGCCCGATCGACGCGCGTAAGAGCCCCACGGCCGTCAATTCGCTGGCGACGCAGCATTCGATCGAATGGTTCGAGAACAACGTCATTTACAACGTGCCGCCGAACTATCCGGGCTTCGGCCGCAAGGTGTATCCGGGCTTTTTGCAGCACACGGGCTTTGTCGCGATGAATCCGGAACGTCACGCGGCTTCGCACTGGGACTTCTACCAGAGCCTGCTGCGCGGCGACGAAGAAGATGCGGAAGCACACCGCCGTTTCTACGACGAATACAACGCGGTGCTCGACATGGCCGCGGAATACTATCTGCAGACCATCCGCGTCGTGTTCCAGGAGTTCAGCCTCGCCGAAGGCACGTGGGAAGTGAACGGCGAACTGGTGCGCCCGCAGGACATCAGGAAGACCGCGCTCTTCACCATCGAAGGCGAACTCGACGACATCTCCGGCAGCGGCCAGACGCGCGCCGCGCATGAGCTGTGCACGGGCATCCCGGAGAAGGACCGCCGTCACTTCACGGCGGAAAAGTGCGGCCACTACGGCATTTTTTCGGGCCGTCGCTGGCGCACCATTATCTATCCGCAGCTGCGCGACTTCATCCTGGAGCACACGCCGAAAGCGCCCACGCGCAAGACGGAAGAGCGCGTCGAGGCATAGGCGCACGGCGGCGCAAGCCGCGTGCGGCGGGCGCAGCCAAATGTTGCGCCTGCATCCAACGCATTCCAGCGGATACGAAAACGGCCTCTTGCGAGGCCGTTTGTCCGTCAGGCGATCACGCTTAGCGGCGCATCAGATACGCGAGCAGGATTTCGGTGTTCATCTGGATCACTTCGCTGCGCTCGGCGGCCGCGCTGAAGTCGCGGCCCAGTGTGGCTTCGAGCGTGAAGCGGTTCGACACGATGTAGTAGCCCATCCCCGACAGCGTCACATAGAAGCGCAGCGGATCGACGTTCGTGCGGAACAGCCCGGCGCGCTGGCCGCGCTCGAGTATCGAGCCCAGTGTGGCAACGATCGGCGAGATCATTTCGCGAATGCGCGTGGACTTCTGCATATAGCGCGCCTCGTGCAGATTCTCGTTGTTCACGAGTCTCAGCAATTCGGGGTGATCGCGATAGTAATCCCACACGAAATGCGCGAGCCGCGTGACGGCCTCGACAGGCGCGACGCCTGCGAGATCGAGCGTGCGCTCGGCTTCCGTGAGCGCGCTGAACGCGTGTTCGAGGACTGCCGTGAAAAGCTGCTCCTTGCTACCGAAGTAGTAGTAGAGCATGCGTTCATTGGTCTCCGCGCGGCGGGCGATCTGGTCGACGCGTGCGCCGAACAACCCACCATTCGCGAACTCTTCGGCCGCCGCGAGCAGAATGCGGCGACGGGTGCCTTCAGGATCTCTTTTGATTTTCGGCTGATTCATGGTGGCATGTGCTTCGTGAGCCGCGTTATCCGGATCGCTCGCCGTCCAATTGCCTGGCCTTGCAACGGCGGCGCTGCGCGGGGCTGGTTGGTGGGATCACCGTCCTGCGGTCTTACAAAAAAGCGCTTCGATTATGGCACATGCTTCGGTAATAACAACTGGGGAAATCGGCGATAATACGCATTTGACCGATCGCACGGTCACCTTGGCGGCCCGGCACTCCACGCGGTTTGCGCAATGTCTGCGAATCCTGCCTGGCGCGCACCAGGGTGCGGTTCAAACCGCATCCATTCGATCACACGCATTCGCCACGCCGGTGAACGGCAACAGCATGTCCCCCACGTCTTGACCGTGACAGAATCCAGAACATTCGCGGATCTCATCGAAGATCTGCTGCCCCAGACGCAATGCACGAAGTGCGGCTATCCCGACTGCCGCGCTTACGCCGAAGCCATCGCGCGAGACGAGGCCAGCTACAACCAGTGCCCGCCCGGCGGCGCGGAAGGCGTCGCGCGGCTCGCGAAGCTGCTCGGCAAGCCGGTGATTCCCCTGAATCTGGACCATGGCGTCGAGCGGGCGCGGCCAGTCGCGTTCATCGACGAAAACCTGTGCATCGGCTGCACGCTGTGCATGCAGGCTTGCCCCGTCGATGCAATCGTCGGCGCACCGAAGCAGATGCACACGATGGTCGCCGAACTGTGCACGGGCTGCGACCTGTGCGTGCCGCCCTGCCCCGTCGACTGCATCGAGATGATCCCCGTCACGGGCGACAAGACAGGCTGGGATGCGTGGAGTCAGCCACAGGCCGACGCCGCGCGCATGCGACACGACCGTCGCCGCGCCCGCCTCGCTGCGGAGCGCGAAGCGGCCGAGGCGCGCGCGGCGGCCAAACGCGCGGCGGCGGTATCGGCCAGTTCGCCGGTTCCGGCGGCGCCCGCCGCTGGCCCCGCCCCGACAGAGGCAACAGTCGAAACAGCCGCCGCGCCCGTCGCCGACGCCGAAGCCAGGAAACGCGCGATCATCCAGGCCGCGCTCGAACGCGCGCGCGCGAAGAAAGCGGAAAACGCCGCGCAAGGTCTCGGCCCGAGGAACACGACCCATATCAGCGCGGAAACGCAAGCGCAGATCGATGAAGCCGAGGCCCGCCGTCGCCGGTTGGGCATGACTGACGACAGTTCCGAATCCGTTCCCACGCAAGACGTCGATCAACCCAAAAAGTCCTGACCCAGCCGCATGAACGCGACCAAACGACGGGCGATCTACGAGACGCTCCAGAGCCTGAACCCGCATCCGACGACCGAACTGGAATACTCGACGCCGTTCGAGTTGCTGATCGCCGTGATGTTGTCGGCGCAAGCAACGGACGTCTCGGTGAACAAGGCGATGCGCCGGATGTTCCCCGTCGCGAATACGCCGCAGAAGGTGTTCGACCTCGGCGAGGAAGGCGTCGCCGACTACATCAAGACGATCGGCCTGTATCGCACGAAGGCGAAGAACGTGATCGCCACGTGCCGCATCCTGCTCGACCAGTACGGCGGCGAAGTGCCCGACGCGCGCGAAGCGCTGGAGAGCCTGCCGGGCGTCGGCCGGAAGACGGCGAACGTCGTGCTCAACACGGCGTTCGGCCAGCCGACCATCGCCGTCGATACCCACATCTTTCGGGTTGCCAACCGAACCGGGCTCGCGCCAGGCAAGGACGTGCGCGCCGTCGAACTGGCGCTGGAAAAATTCACGCCCGCCGAGTTCCTGCAAGACGCGCATCACTGGCTGATTCTGCACGGACGCTATGTGTGCAAGGCGCGCCGGCCGGAATGCTGGCATTGCGTCATCGAGCCGCTGTGCGAATTCAAGCCGAAGACGCCGCCGCCCGATCTGTGAAGCGCAGCGGCGCGTCCGGGCGTCGGGTCATCCGTCTGCGCGCGCTGCAGGCGCGGCGTAAAATGCAAGCCTGCCAGGCGCAAACAGCCTGCCCCACTCGCTTGTCACCGTCCGAAGTCCATCGATGTTCAATCCCAGCCGCGACGAAGTCCGCCGTTTTTTCACCGACACCTGGCGCAAGCAGCGCGCGGGTGAAATCCTGACGCCGCTCGAAGCGATCGCCGCCGACTGGATCATCGAGCATCCCGAGTATCACGCCGAACTCAAGGACGCCGAAGCCGCCTCGGCGCAGGACTATTCCCCCGAACGCGGGCAGACCAATCCGTTCCTGCATCTGTCCATGCATCTGGCGATCAGCGAGCAACTGTCGATCGATCAGCCGCCCGGCATTCGCGCCGCGCACGACCGGCTCGCCGCGCGCCTCGGCTCCACGCACGACGCGCAGCACGCGATCATGGAGTGTCTGGGCGAAACGATCTGGGAAGCGCAGCGCACCAACACGCCCCCCGATACGGACGCCTATCTGCAGCGCATCGAGCGCCGCGCGTCGCGCGACTGACCGACGGCGCGACGTTTCGCGCCAGCCAGAATCCGCCGCAGGAAAACAAACACCCCGCCGTGGCGGGGTGTTGGTCGTGAGCCGTCAGCGAGCGTGCAGCAGCTTACTTCTTCTGCACGAGGTCGCCGTCCAGCGATTCGATGTAGGCGGCGATGTCCTTCATGTCGCCCGGCGACAGGCTTTGCACCTGCGCCTGCATGATCGCGTTGTTACGGCCGAGATGCGGGTTGCCCGTGCCCATCTGATACTGGCGCAGCGCCCAGTAGACGTAATCCGCGTGCTGACCGGCGAGCTTCGGATATTCGGGCGTCACGGGCTTGTTCAGGTTCGGGCCGTGGCAGGCCGCGCAGTTGTGGCTCTCGGAGAGCGCCTTGCCGTTGGCGACATCCGCCGCGTGCGCGTTCGATGCGACGACAAAACCGGCCAGCGCAAGCGTCGCGCATGCAGCCTTGACCACCGTATGAAGTGCGTGGGGATGCTTCTTCATGGATTCTCCTGTGTCGACGGACGTTTGCGCTTTAGCGCCTACCGCCGTCCCATGCAAACTGGTTGCGCCGCGAACTGAATGAGCCGATGACGCGCTGGCGCGCACCGCCATTTATTTGTCGGGATTATTCTTCGAAGAGGCCGTCTGCACCGAGTAATACGCGGCGATGTCGGCGATGTCCTGGTCGGTCAGCGTCACGGCGATTGCGTGCATTGTGTCGAAATGGCGGTCGCCCTTTTTGTACGCATGCAGCGCGTTTTCGAGGTAGGTCCGGTTCTGGCCGCCCAGCATCGGCACCCGGTACACCTCGGGATAAGCCGTGCGGTAGTCGGGAATACCGTGACAGCCGATACACATCGCGACCTTGCCCTGGCCCGCCTTGGCGTCGCCCACGATATCCGCTGCCTGCGCAGTTGCCGCCAAAGTTGCCGCAAAACCCGCGGCCACCGACATGGCAGCGACCACGACATGTTTGCCAACGAATTTGTTCATAGCTCTTTTAACCTGGCTTGAGGGGGAACGGGCGCCCAAAAAGGCTACGGCCTGCGCCGTTTTACTTGTCTGGGTTGCCACGCAGGCCAAAAAAATCGGCCCAATTGTACCGCGACGCCGCGCCGGGCGTCCACCGGACCGGACCCGCGCCCTGCCCCGGCAGAGCGCCGCGCCACAAGGCATCGCGCGAAATGCCGAAATGGGACAGCCACAACGGCCATCCGTCCGGGCGCGGCGGATTGCCGCATGCGGAAATCCGCCTCTTGCGCGCGCCGCGCATACCGTCCGATGCGGCTGACACCTTACGCGCGCCCCGCGGAGCGCAACAGGGCTTCTGACTTATACTGGAATTTTTCCCGAACGAGCGTCCTGTCATGCGTTTCGAAGGCTCATCGCAATACGTCGCCACCGACGACCTCAAGCTCGCGGTCAATGCCGCGATGACGCTCAAGCGGCCGCTGCTGATCAAAGGCGAGCCGGGCACGGGCAAGACGATGCTCGCAGAGGAAGTCGCGGCGGCCCTCGACATGCCGCTGTTGCAATGGCACATCAAGTCCACCACGAAGGCACAGCAGGGTCTGTACGAATACGACGCCGTATCGCGCCTGCGCGATTCGCAACTCGGCGACGAGCGGGTGAAAGACATTCGCAACTACATCGTCAAGGGTGTGCTGTGGCAGGCGTTCGAGTCGGACGAGCAATCGGTGCTGCTGATCGACGAAATCGACAAGGCCGACATCGAGTTTCCGAACGACCTGCTGCGCGAACTCGACCGCATGGAGTTCTACGTGTACGAGACGCGCGAACTCGTCAAGGCGAAGCACCGGCCGCTCGTCATCATCACGTCGAACAACGAGAAGGAACTGCCCGATGCATTCCTGCGCCGCTGCTTCTTCCACTACATCAAGTTCCCCGATCCGTCGACGATGCAGCAGATCGTCGAAGTCCACTATCCGGGCATCAAGCAGGAACTGCTGCGCGCCGCGATGGAAAGCTTCTTCGAGTTGCGCAACGTATCGGGCCTGAAGAAGAAGCCGTCCACCTCCGAACTGCTCGACTGGCTCAAGCTCCCGCTCGCCGAAGACATTCCGCCCGAAGCGCTGCGCTCGAAGGATCAGAAGCAGATCGTGCCGCCGCTGCATGGCGCGCTGCTGAAGAACGAACAGGACGTGAGCCTGTTCGAGCGGCTCGTATTCATGAATCGCAATAACCGCTGATTGCGCCGTCAAGACAGGCGAATACGGACGGAGACACCGGCATGCTGATCGACTTTTTCTACACGCTGCGCGCCGCAAAGCTGCCCGTTTCCGTGAAGGAATACCTGACGCTGCTCGAAGCGTTGAAGGAAAGCGTCATCCAGCCGTCGCTGGACGAGTTCTACTACCTCGCGCGCATGACGCTCGTCAAAGACGAGCAGTATTTCGACAAGTTCGATCAGGCGTTCGGCGCCTATTTCAACGGCGTCGCGCAGAAGGCCGATCTCGCGCTGGACGTGCCGCTCGACTGGCTGAAAAAGAAGCTGCAACGCGATCTCAGCCCGGAAGAGAAAGCGCAGATCGAAAAGATGGGCGGCCTCGACAAGCTGATGGAGCGCCTCAAGGAACTGCTCGACGAACAGAAAGGCCGTCACGAAGGCGGCAACAAATGGATCGGCACGGGCGGCACGTCGCCGTTCGGCAACGGCGGCTACAACCCGGAAGGCATCCGGATCGGCGGCGAGTCGTCGGGCAGCCGGACGGCCACCAAGGTGTGGGATCAGCGCGCCTACCGCGACTACGACGATCAGGTCGAAATCGGCACGCGCAACATCAAGGTCGCGCTGCGCCGCCTGCGGCGTTTCGCACGCGAAGGCGCCGCCGAAGAACTCGATCTGCCCGACACGATCCGCAGCACGGCCGCAAACGCCGGCTGGCTCGACCTCAAGATGGTCCCGGAGCGGCACAACAACGTGAAGGTGCTGATGCTGCTCGATGTGGGCGGGTCGATGGACGATCACATCAAGCGCACGGAAGAGCTGTTCTCGGCGGCCAAAGCCGAGTTCAAGCACCTCGAGTTCTACTACTTCCACAACTGCGTCTACGATTTCCTGTGGAAGAACAACCGCCGCCGTCATGTCGAGCGGATCGCGACGTGGGACGTGTTGCACAAGTTCACGCCCGACTACAAGCTGATCTTCGTCGGCGATGCGACGATGAGCCCTTACGAAGTCCTCCAGGCGGGCGGTTCGGTCGAATACAACAACGCCGAAGCGGGCGCCGTGTGGCTGCGGCGGCTCGCCGACCATTTCCCGCATCATGCGTGGCTGAACCCGGAACCGGAAGGCTTGTGGGAATACCGGCAGTCGGTTTCGGTTATCCGTGAGGTGCTCGGCCACCGGATGTATCCGCTCACGCTCGCCGGCCTCGAAACGGCGATGCGCATGCTAAGCAAGTAAGATCCCGGCTTTGCCTGTCTGTCCGACGAGCCGCGGCACATTGCCGGCGGCCGCAGCGGCATTGCGCATGCGCCCCGGCAGGCACCACGACACCAATTACGCTACATAGAGACACGCAGGATGACCTCTTCTTCCCCCGACTTCTCGCGTGCTGCGCGCACGCCGCTGCGGCCACTCGCCGATACGTCCCTGTCCGCGCTCGTCGCCGGTTTCGTCGCGATGATGACGGGCTACACCAGTTCGCTCGTGCTGATGTTCCAGGCAGGCCGCGCCGCGCATCTGACCGATGCGCAGATTTCTTCATGGATCTGGGCGCTGTCGATGGGCATGGCGCTGTGCACGATCGGGCTGTCGCTGCGGTTTCGCGCGCCCATCGTGGTCGCGTGGTCGACGCCGGGCGCGGCGCTGCTCGTTTCGTCGCTGCCGCACGTCGCCTATCCGGAAGCGATTGGCGCGTTCGTCGTGTGTGCGCTGCTGTTGACGCTGATCGGCCTCACCGGCTGGTTCGACACGCTGATGAAGCGGATTCCGGCGGGCATTGCAGCCGCGCTGCTGGCGGGCATCCTGTTCGAGATCGGCATCGAGATTTTCCGCGCTGCGCAATTCCAGACCGGGCTCGTGCTGGCGATGTTCTTTACCTATCTCGTCATCAAGCGTTGTGTGCCGCGCTATGCGATTCCAGCGACGCTCATCGTCGGCACGGCCGTTGCAGGCGCGCTCGGTCTACTCGATTTCAGCCGCTTTCAAGTCGCGTTCGCCGTGCCTGTGTTGACGCTGCCTGCGTTTTCACTGTCGGCGGTGATCAGCATCGGCATTCCGCTGTTCGTCGTGGCGATGGCGTCGCAGAACGTGCCGGGCATCGCCGTGCTGCGCGCGGACGGCTATCAGACGCCTTCGGCGCCGCTGATCGCGACGACGGGCGCCGCTTCGCTGCTGCTCGCGCCGTTCGGCTCGCACGGCGTGAACCTCGCGGCGATCACCGCGGCCATCTGCACGGGACGCGAAGCGCACGAAGACGCGAACAAGCGCTACATGGCGGCTGTCTGGTGCGGCGTGTTCTATCTGATCGCAGGCATTTTCGGCGCGACGATCGCCGCGCTGTTCGGCTCGCTGCCGAAGGCGCTGGTCGTGTCGGTGGCGGCGCTCGCGCTATTCGGCTCGATCATGAGCGGCCTCACCAACGCGATGCAGGACGCACGCCAGCGCGAAGCCGCGCTCGTCACGTTCATGGTGACGGCATCCGGTCTCACGCTGCTGTCGATCGGCTCGGCTTTCTGGGGACTGGTCGCGGGGCTGGTGACGCACGGCGTGCTGAACGCGCGGCGCGGCTGACGAAGGCAACGGGTGAGCGGCAAAACGAAAGGCGGAAAGCGCCTGGCGACATGGCGCGAACGGACGGAGGGGGTCCCTGTCAAACCACCATCATCCGATCCGCCATAGAATAGAAGTATCGGGCGGCGTTCCACGGTAACATCCCCGGTTTCAGACGTGGACATCGCAGATGACGCGCCGGCGCGGGCGCTTCCGTGGCAACGCGCGACGGACGGCGGCCTCGGGCCGCGTCATCATTTCCTGGACCATGGCGCGCGTGCGCCTCGAAGCGAAGGCTCGACATGACTACTGCACTCGATCAACTCAAGCAATACACCACGGTCGTCGCGGACACCGGCGACTTCCAGCAACTCGCGCAATACAAGCCGCAGGACGCCACGACGAACCCGTCGCTGGTCCTGAAGGCCGTGCAGAAGGACGAGTACAAGCCGCTGCTCGAAAAGACCGTGCGCGATCACGCGTCGAAGCCGGTCGGTGCGATCATCGACAACCTGCTGATCGCTTTCGGCACCGAAATCCTCAAGATCGTGCCGGGCCGCGTGTCGACGGAAGTCGACGCCCGCCTGTCGTTCGACACGAAGGCGTCGATCGAGAAAGGACATGAACTGATCAAGATGTACGAGGCGAAGGGTATCGGCCGCGAGCGCGTGCTGATTAAGCTCGCGTCGACGTGGGAAGGCATCCGCGCCGCTGAATTGCTGCAGAAGGACGGCATCCGCTGCAACATGACGCTGCTGTTCTCGCTGGCACAGGCCGTTGCGTGCGCGGAAGCGGGCGCGCAACTGATTTCGCCGTTCGTCGGCCGTATCTACGACTGGTACAAGAAGAACGCCGGCAGCAACTGGGACGAAGCGCGCGATGGCGGCGCAAACGATCCGGGCGTGCAGTCGGTGCGCCGCATCTATGCGTACTACAAGAAGTTTGGCTACAAGACGGAAGTGATGGGCGCGAGCTTCCGCACCACCAGCCAGATTCTCGAACTGGCCGGCTGCGATCTGCTGACCATCAGCCCCGACCTGCTGCAAAAGCTGCAGGAGAGCACCGACAAGGTCGAGCGCAAGCTGTCGCCGGAAGCCAGCAAGAATGCCGACATCGCCCGCGTGCCGACGGACGAAGCGTCGTTCCGTTTCCTCGTCAACGACGAGGCGATGGCCACCGAAAAGCTCTCCGAAGGTATCCGGGTGTTCGCTGCAGATGCGATCAAGCTGGAGAAGGTGATCGAAGGTCTGCGTTAAGACCGGTTCACCTCATTCACCGCGCAAGCAAGGCGCGCGTGGCCCGCAAGGCCCCGCGCGCTTTTTTGTTGCCGCTCGTTTTGCGCCGCGCCTCTCTACCGCTTCGCGCGCATTGTTTTCCCAATATGTAAGCGTGCTTTCTGCGCTTCGGCAGGTTTTACTTCGGTCAACACAGTTTCACATTCGCCGCTGTAACGGCGACTACAATCGTTGGCACGCGTGCGTTCGGTCGCACTCCGTCACTGCGCGTTCGCGCGAAACGACGTCCCAAATCAATTGACGGGAGACAACGATGCAAGTCCAGCCCTACCTGTTTTTCAATGGCCGTTGCGAAGAGGCGCTGAAGTTCTACGGCGAGAAGCTCGGCGCGCAAGTGCTGTTCCAGATGCGTTTCAGGGACGCGCCGCCGAACCCGCAGCAACCCATTCGTCCCGGCACCGAAGACAAGATCATGCACGCGTCGGTCAAGATCGGTGCGACGGAGTTGATGGCGTCGGACGGCAACTGCGATGAGACGTCCGGCACGCACACGGGCTATGGCCTGTCGATCACCGTCGACGATCCGTCGCAAGGCGAAAAGACCTTCAACGCGATCGGCGAAGGCGGCAACATCGTGATGCCGTGGCAGGCGACATTCTGGAGCACGGGCTTCGGCATGGTCGTCGACAAGTTCGGCGTGATGTGGATGGTCACCAATCCGCACGAAGGCGACAAGCATCCGAGCTGATTCGTCATTGACGTCCGGGCGCATCGCTCGCGCCGCGTTCGATGTTCCAGTTCGTCTCGCTCGCCGCGAGCAACGCGCGCAAGCGGTCCACCTGTTCGGCAAAGCGCTGAGCGAGCCAATACGGCCCCTGTAAATCAGGGGCCATGTCTTCGCATGGCGACCGCGCGCCCTGCTCCGCTTCCGGCCTGGACGACCAGGTCGCCGCGTCCGGCATCCGAAACTGCGTCGCACCCGCGAAGCGCAATGCACGTGCGGTGGCGAGCAGTGTCAGGCGCACCGCGTTCGCCTCTGCGCCGCACCGCTGCGCGAACGCATCGCGCCGCTCCGGATGCGCGAGCGTGCCCGTCGACAGCATTTCCAGTGCGCTGAGCATCGAACGATGCAAGCGCTGGATCTCGTCGAGCCGCGCAATAGGCAGGTCGATCTCCTTCGCGACCGACGGCATCAGCGAACGCAACTGCACGAGCCGCTTGCCCATGCGGATGAACGTGGCGATCTGCTCGTCGCTGCCGACGGGCACGCCCGTCGTCATCCGCGTGTAGATGCGCGCGCATTCGCGCAGGTTGTCGGCGAGCAGATAGCGCCATGAGTAGGTCGCGTGCAACGGCAGCGCGAACGAAAACGCCAGCGCAATGACGATGCCGATCAGCACGTTCAGTGTGCGCCAGAGACCCGTGTCGATCATGTTGTCGCCGTGTCCTGCGACGATGCACATCGTGATCGCCGTCAACAGCGCCACGTAACCCGCGCTGCCGATCGCAAACCATGCGCAGACGGCGGCGATCACCGACATCAGCACGTAGGTGAGCGTCAGCGAATCGAACAGGTTCTGCTGCAGGATCAGCGCAAGCCCGAGCGTTGCGCCGAGCAGCGTGCCCGCCGCGCGCTCCGCCGCCTTCTTGCGTATGTTGCCGTGATGCTGCAGCCCGCCGATCACCACCAGCAGCGTCACCGACGACCAGATGCCGTGCGGAATATCGATGCCCGTCGTCGCGAGGATCGACACGAGCATCGCGAGGCCGACGCGCAGGCTATGAAAAAACTTGGCGTGCCGATAGCGGTAATACGGCGAGGTGACCGCGCGTGCGAGCCGGCCGATGCGCGTGCGGCGCGGTGCGAGCCGCGCGGCGACGGCGTCGTTGGGTCCCGGCGGCGTGCCGGTGACCGGCTTGCGCGGCGGCTTCGGTTGCGGGTCGGAGAGAGCCATCCGTCATCCCAGGTTGCGGTTGCGCGGCAAAGGCAGCGAACACACGAGCTTAAACGATGTCGCGCGAGCACAGCACAGCCATACGGCCGTTCGCGTCCGCAGATGCAGCGCGCCGCGCCAGAAAAAAAGCCCGCAGCATGCGCTGCGGGCTTTTTTCCGGCAATCAGCCGACGCGAGATCAGGCTTCGTGCACGTCCAGATAATCTTCCGGACGCGTGCGGTCTTCAGCATGCTTCATGCCGCTTGCACGCACCACGAGGCTGGCGACGATCGACACCACGAGGTTGACGATCAGCGACCACACAGCCGCATAACCCGGAATTGCCAGGCCGCCGATATGGATCGTGTAGATCGAGCCCGCGAGCTTCAGCGAAATCGCCATCCACGTGCCGACGGCAATCCCCACCGCCCAGCCGAGCAGCAGGCCGCGATAGTCGAGCACGCGGGTGTAGAGACCGAGCACGATGGCGGGCAGCGTCTGGATGATCCAGATACCGCCGAGCAGTTGCAGCTGGATCGCATACGTCAGCGGCAGGCCGAGAATGAACGCGACGGCGCCGACCTTCACGATCAGCGACACGAGCTTGGCGATGTTGGTCTCCTGCTCGTGCGTCATGTTGCGGTTCACGAACTCCTTGTGGATATTGCGCGTGTACAGGTTCGCCGCTGCAATCGACATGATCGCGGCGGGCACCAGCGCGCCGATGCCGATCGCCGCGAACGCGACGCCGACGAACCACGACGGGAAGAAGTGCAGGAACAGCGCGGGCACCGCGAAGTTCGGGCCAAATGCCTTGAAGTACGGCGCGAACTCCGGCATGTCCTTCACGCCCGAGGCGAGTGCCATGAAGCCGAGCAGCGCGAGCAGACCGAGCACCAGCGAATACGCGGGCAGCATCGCCATGTTGCGGCGGATCGTGTTGCCCGACGACGACGACAGAACGGCCGTGATCGAGTGCGGGTAGAGGAACAGCGCGAGCGCCGAGCCCATCGCCAACGTCGCGTACGCACTATAGCCGTTCAGGCTCGACACGTCCGGCGCCTTCAGCAGCAGCTTGGCGGGCGGCACCGCGCCGAAGATATGACCGAAGCCGCCCAGTTGCGGCGGAATCACGATGATCGCGGCGGCGATCGTGATGTAGATCAGCACGTCCTTGACGACAGCGATCATGGCCGGCGCGCGCAAACCCGACGTGTACGTGTACGCGGCGAGAATCGCGAAGGCGATGATCAGCGGCAGATCGCCGACGAAGCCCTTCGTGTCGAAACCGAGCGCGCCGATCACCACTTCGATGCCGACCAGCTGCAGCGCGATGTACGGCATCGTCGCGACGATGCCCGTCACGGCGACGGCAAGCGCGAGCATGCGGCTACCGTAGCGTGCGCTGACGAAGTCGGCGGACGTGACGTAGCCCTGACGCTTCGAGATGCTCCACAGCTTCGGGAACACGACGAACGCGAACGGATAGATCAGGATCGTATAAGGCAGCGCGAAGAAGCCCGTCGCGCCCGCGCCGAACACGAGTGCCGGGACGGCGATAAAGGTGTAGGCGGTGTACAGGTCGCCGCCCAGCAGGAACCATGTGACGATGGTGCCGAAGCGCCGGCCGCCGAGGCCCCACTCTTCCAGATGCGCGAGATCGCCCTTACGCCAGTGCGCGGCGATGAAGCCGAGAATCGTGACGCCGATAAAAAACAGAACGAAGACGAAGGTTGCGGTGGCGTTCATCATGCACCTCCCTTCGAGCGGGTTTTGGTCTTGAAGTACACGACGGCCGTAATCACCGCGCTGATCAGCACCCACAGGAGCTGATACCAGTAGAAGAACGGGAAGTCGAACAGCACGGGTTCGATCTTGTTGTAGGACGGCACCCAGATCATCGCGATCCAGGGTAACAGCAACAGCCACAGCCAGTGCTTGCTGGCCTTGTTGGCGTCGGCGTCGTGAGCCATGACGTCTCCTCTTACCTATTATTGAATTGTGTCCCGCGTCTGGCGGGCAGATGGACCCGGCTGCGGATAACAGACTGGGCGCCCCGAAAGCCCCGAAAGAGTATCGGAGTGGCGAACGACCGGTCAAGCAGGGCTGACCCTAAACGCAACGGTGTTGTCAATAGACGAAACGTCGCAGAGTGCGAGATCGGATACGAAAGCGGACATCTCCGCTGCTTCGTTGAGACGCGCGGCGCGATGCCGGCTGAATGAACGTCGAGCCCGCCGTGCCGAGCGGGGCACGGCGGTTGCGCAAGCGCCGGCGTTGCACCAGCGCGGGGATTGTCAGATCGCGAAGGTGTCGCTCTGGCCCGTCGATTCCTGCAGGCCCTTGACCCACTTGCGCGCGGGCAAGGCGAGCTTTGCCTCGATCAGCTTCGCGCGCTCCTGCAACTGCTTGAACGGCACGTCGATCGCCGGGCCCGAGAATGCGATGGCGATGCGGTTGCCGTCGTGCACTTCGGGCAGCGCGATCACGCGTCCATCGAAGGCTTCGTTCAGGCGCTTCATGTTGCGCACGAAGCTCGGATGATCGCCGAACAGGTTGATCGTGGCGACGCCCGCTTGCGTCAGGCACGCGCGCGCGGCGCGATAGAAGGCGACGCTGTCGAGCACCGGGCCGCGCGCCGTCGCGTCGTACAGATCGATCTGCAATGCGCCAATCGTGCCGTGGTTCGCGCGGTCGTTGACGAATTCCCATGCGTCGGTTTCGCGCACGGTGAGGCGCGCGTCGTCGGCGGGCAGGCTGAACATCGTGCGCGCTGCGATCACGACGGCGGGATTCAATTCGACGGCTTCAACCTGCGCGCGCTTCAGGAAGCGGTGCGCGAACTTCGTCAGCGAGCCGGTGCCGAGGCCGAGCTGCACGATGCGGTTCGGCGTTTCGAGGAACAGCAGCCACGCCATCATCTGCTGCGCGTATTCGAGTTCGATGTGATCGGGCTTCGACAGACGCATCGCGCCTTGCACCCACTCCGTACCGAAGTGCAGATAGCGCACGCCACCCTCTTCCGAGAACGTGACGGGCGCGAAGCGCGGTTTGCGCGGTGCTTCGATCAGCGACGCTTTCGCGACGTCGCTGAAGTCGTCCTCATCGCGCGATGCGCGGTTTTTTGCGCGCGAAATGCGTTGCGCGGGTGCAGCGGACTGCTTGTTGCGGAAAGCACGCGCCTCGGCCGAAGCGCGCTTGATCAGTTTCGTCATGTGAGGATCTCGCGCCACAAGCGCAATTTTTGGTCGAACGAGAGCATAGCATTGGCGGGGCTGGAGGACGGGAGCACCAGCGTCTGGTAGCCCGCCTCGGCGATCACAGGTGCAAAGCGCCCCGCCGTCTTGCCGTTGAAGCAGACCTTCTTCAACTGCGGCGCGTACTCGCGAAACGATGCAAAGTCGTTCGGGGTCGCGTTGCGGATCGCCACATCGAGACTGCCTTCGCGTGTGCATGCGGCCAGTACGTCCCACACGCCGATGCCGTGCTTCAGCACGTGCTCAAGCCGCGTCGGGTAATCGAATTCGTGCAGCGGCTCTCCGATCACCGCGCCGAGCAAACGCCAGAACTGGTTGCGCGGATGCGCGTAATACTGCGTTGCCGCCAGCGACGCCTCGCCGGGAAAGCTTCCGAGTATCAGCGTATGCGTGCTCTCGGCGACGACGGGTGGAAAGCCGCGCAGCATCAGCGCACCTCGCCTTGCTTGCCGACGCGCTTTGCATTGACGTCGGCCCGCGATGCCGTGTGATCGAGCGCTTGTCCATGATCGCGCGGCACGGGATGCGCCGCCGCATGCTTGTGACCGCGCATCGCGAGACACGTCCACAGCGCGGGCAGCATCACTTCCGTAACCATCAACGGCTCGCCGTAGCGCTCGAATACGGAACGTCGCGCGAGCAACGCGTGAACGGGTGCGTCATCGGTTTCCCGCGAAGCAAGACGATACAACGGATGCCGCGCCGTCAAGCGCCGGCCGACCAGCGACGAGCGCGACACACTGCTGTCGCTATACAACAGTTCCGCGAGCGGCCGCGTGCGCAGACGGCGCATCGCCTGCCACACGCCCGTGCTCGCAGCCAGCGGCACGATGCTGTGCGCGGCGACGAACGGCTTTCCATCGACCGATAGCACCACTTCACGCACCCACACGGGCGTGCGCGGCGCGATGGCGAGCGCGGTGTATTCGTCGTCGAAGGGCAAATCGACGGCCTCGCGCGTCACGCGCACCGCGACCGGGCCGAGGGTGCGCAAGTGCGCCGTCAGCGAACCGCCGCGTGTGAGCCAGTCTTTTTGATCGGGCGAGAAACCGGGAAGGGGGGCAACGCGCCAATGCGCGTCGGCTGCATCGAAACGGATAGGCATGGCCCGCATTATAGGGCGCGCGGCGTATCCGCTCCTTTCGGCTCGAAATCTCCTGACTCACGCGCAGACGATTCCCGTATGCAGTTCAGAACGGACTGCTACCCGTGCGAAAAGCCGCCGTTGAAGATAACGGCGAGTCGATCCATCCCGTCGATGGCAATCGCTCACTCATCCCACTTGCACCTCGGAGGTTCGTATGACCGCTCATGACAAAGCCACTTCGGATCGTATTGCCCATCTCGCCGCGCTAGTTCTGAAGCGAAAGCCCGTATCGGAGACAGAAAAGGAACTCGCAGGTTCTGCGCTCGCTCAGCATCACACCAGTAAACACACGAGCGCGCGGATCGGCAAGGTGGCCGGACACGTACTCGGCGATTCGCACGCATGCGCGGAAGCCAGAGAACTGGCGGGCTCGGTGCTCTCTCAGGTACGCAAGCTCGGCGGCGGCTCGCCCGAGCGTTGAGTTCGCCCGGCGCGAAAACCGCGAGCAAAAAAAATGCGCTGCCGAAGCAGCGCATTTTCATCATCAAAAGTGAGCTAGCCAGCCACGCCGATCACCGCGCCAACAACAACGCATTCGTCCGCTTCACGAAACTCGCCGGATCTTCCAGCGAACCGCCTTCCGCGAGCAGCGCCTGATCGAACAACAGATGGCACCAGTCATCGAAATGCGCATTGTCCGCGCTGAGGTTCTTGACCAGCGCGTGCTCCGGATTGACCTCGAGAATGGGATGGAACGCCGGCGCGTTCTGCCCTGCCGCCTTCAGCATGCGCTGCAGATAGCCGCTCATATCGCCTTCATCGGCGACGAGGCAAGACGGCGAATCCGTCAGGCGGAACGTCAGACGCACATCTTTCGCCTTGTCCTTGAGCGCTTCCTTCATGCGCTCGACAAGCGGCTTCAGTTCTTCGCCGACCTTTTCCTGCGCCTGCTTCTCTTCATCGTTCAGCTGGCCCAGATCGAGATCGCCACGCGCGACGCTTTGCAGCGGCTTGCCGTCGAACTCGTTGAGGAACGACAGCATCCATTCGTCGACGCGGTCTGTCAGCAGCAGCACTTCGACGCCCTTCTTGCGGAACACCTCGAGGTGCGGGCTGTTCTTCGCGGCCTGATACGTATCGGCCGTGACATAGTAGATCTTCGACTGCTCGGGCTTCATGCGCGCAACGTAGCCCGCGAGAGACACCGTCTGCGCGGACGAGTCTTCATGCGTCGACGCAAAACGCGCGAGCTTTGCAATGCGCTCCTTGTTCGCGAAGTCCTCGCCGATGCCTTCCTTCAGCACCTGGCCGAACTCCTTCCAGAACGTCGCGTACTTTTCCTTTTCGGCGGCTTCTTCCGAGTTCGCCAGCTCTTCGAGCATCGACAGCGCGCGCTTGGTCACGCCTTCGCGGATCGCCTTGACGTCGCGGCTTTCCTGCAGCAGTTCGCGCGACACGTTCAACGGCAGATCCGCCGAATCGACCACGCCCTTCACGAAACGCAGATACGCGGGCAGCAGTTGCTCGGCGTCGTCCATGATGAACACGCGCTTCACGTACAGCTTCAGGCCGCCGCGATGATCGCGGTTCCACATGTCGAACGGCGCGTGCGACGGCACATACAGCAACTGCGTGTACTCGCTGCGGCCTTCCACGCGGTTATGCGTCCACGTCAGCGGGTCCTGGTGGTCGTGCGACAGGTGCTGGTAGAACTGCTTGTACTGCTCGTCGGTGATGTCGCTCTTCGCGCGCGTCCACAGCGCGCTCGCCTGATTGACGGTCTCGTCTTCGTCCTTCGCGACCATCTCGCTCTTTTCGGCGTCCCACTCTTCCTTCTGCATCAGGATGGGCAGCGCGACGTGATCCGAGTACTTCTGGATGATCGACTTGAGCTTGTACGACGACAGCAGCTCGTCTTCGTCGGCGCGCAGATGCAGCGTGATCGTCGTGCCGCGCTGCGCGCGCTCGATCGTATCGACCGAGAAATCGCCCTCGCCCGCGCTCGTCCAGCGCACGCCTTCCGACGCCGGCAAACCGGCGCGGCGCGTCTCCACCGTGATCTTGTCCGCGACGATGAAGCCCGAATAGAACCCAACGCCGAACTGGCCGATCAGCGCCGCGTCCTTCTGCTGGTCTCCCGACAGCTTGCCGAAGAATTCCTTGGTGCCCGAGCGCGCGATCGTGCCGAGGTTCGCGATCGCTTCGTCGCGGCTCATGCCGATGCCGTTGTCGTCGATGCTGATGGTGCGCGCCGCCTTGTCGAACGACACGCGGATGCGCAGGTTCGGATCGTTCTCGTACAGCGCGCTGTTTTCGATCGCTTCGAAACGCAGCTTGTCCGCCGCGTCCGACGCGTTCGAGATCAGTTCGCGCAGGAAAATTTCCTTGTTGCTGTACAGCGAATGGATCATCAGGTGCAGAAGCTGTTTCACTTCTGCCTGAAAGCTCATGGTTTCTTGTGCCATGGTCAGTGTTCCCCTTCTATTGCAGGTTGATTCGTGGATTCGAAGCTGAATGTGTCTGGAAGCGCGGCGCGCTTTCGGACGTTGCCGGGTCAAATGGGGGCAGGCGACGCCAATTCAAGGGGCTTCATGCGGCCCCCATGTGGCCCTTCATGCGTCCCTCAAGAAGCCCGCCGCGCGACGCCGTCCAGATAACGGCACAGGAATGCGGGCAGCGCCGGGTCGCCGCAGTTCGCGACGTTAAAGCGCATCCACGTGGTTGGCGACTGCTGCGGCGAAAACAGGCTTCCCGGTGTCAGCAAAAAGCCTTCCTCGTGGCCGGCGGCCGCCAGCGCGTCGGCATCGACGCCGGTATCCGCCCACACGAACATGCCCGCCGCGGGCGTCTGGAACATGCGCAAGCCCGTCTTTTCGAGCATGCGCACGGATTTGTCGCGCACCCCGTCGAGCCGCGCGCGCAGCCGCTCGACATGCCGCCGGTAGTGCCCTTCCGTCAGAATCTTGTACAGCACGCGCTCGTTCAGTTCGGGCGTCGTCATGCCGACCAGCATCTTCTGGTCGGTGACGGCCTTGGCGACGTCCAGCGACGAAGCGATGAAACCGACCCGCAGATTTGCCGCGAGCGTCTTCGAGAAGCTGCCGAGATAGATCACGCGCTTCAACTGGTCGAGGCTCGCGAGCCGCGTCGCGGGAAAGCCCGGCGGGCATAGATCGCCGTAGATATCGTCTTCGACGACGATGAAGTCGTACGCCTCCGCGAGCCGCAGGATGCGGAACGCCTGCGCCGCCGTCAGCGACGTGCCCGTCGGGTTTTGCAGCACGGAGTTGAGCACGAGCATTTTCGGCCGCCACGTCTGCACCAGCGTTTCCAACGCGTCGAGGTCGGGGCCTTCCGGCGTGTAAGGCATGCCGACCAGCCGCGCGCCCTGCGACGCGAAGCGCCCGAACATCTGGAACCATGCCGGATCGCCGACGATCACGGCATCGCCCGGCTGCACGTAGAGCCGCGCGATCAGGTCGATGGCCTGTGTGATGCCCGACACGAGCACGATCTGCTCCGGCGACGCGCCGATCTCGAGTTCCTCCAGCCGCGTCTGCAACTGCTGGCGCAGCGGCAGGAAGCCTTGCGGCGTGCCGAAGCCGAGCATCTGGGCGCCGCTTTGCCGGCCGAGCGTGCGCAGCGCGCCCGTGATCAGCTCGCCGTCGAGCCAGCGCGACGGCAGGTAGCCGAGGCCGGGGCCGCGCTCGGGACGCGTCGAGGTGTGCAGCATGTTGCGCAACAGCCAGACAACGTCGATCGTGCTTGGCGCGGGCGCCGCGTCGGGCGCGGCGGCGCGGCGCTCGACGGGCAGCGGCCCGGCCGCCAGCCGCTCGCGCACGTAAAAGCCCGAGCCGCGCCGCGAATCCAGATACCCCTGCGCGACCAGCCGCTCGTACGCCTCGACGACCGTGAAGCGCGACACGCCTTTGTCGAGCGCGAGCTTGCGGATCGACGGCATGCGCATGCCGGGGCGGAACACGCGCTCCTCGATGCGGCGGCGCGCCCACTGGACGAGCTGATCGACGAGCGTCAGCGCCGAAGCGTCGTGAGGAGCGGGAATCAGGTCGAGCGGGACGGACATGGCGATCTCCAGCGGGTGCTGCAAGGGCAACGTCGGAAGCGGGGCGCAGCGGGCTATACCCGTTGCGAGGACAGATGTCTATAAGACGCGCGGACAACTGTACCGAACAGTATCGAAGCGATTGTACCGTTACTGTGCCGGTCACTGTCGGTACATTTGAATCGACGCTCAGCTTTTTCCGACCGGTTTTTTCCCGTTTTCGACCCGTTCTTGCCTCATTTGCGCGCTCCATCCGACGCAGCGCAAAGCCCGCTGTACCGGCCGTGCCGCACTGCGCATGGTCCGGCCGCAAGCCAAACGGTATCCTTTCGGATTAGCCTGGCCGCCGGCACGCGACAGACAGTTGCCTGCCGCTGCGGCCTTCAGCAGAACGACCGTCCACTTGCAGCCATGACCGCACACACGCTACGCATCGATCACCTCGTTGTTTCCGCCCGCACCCTCGACGAAGGCACGCAATACGTCGCCGACACGCTCGGCATCGCGCCGTCGGGCGGCGGCGCGCATCCGTCGATGCGTACGCACAACCGCTTGCTCAACCTGTGGGGCGGCGCGTATCTGGAAGTGATCGCGATCGATCCCGACGCGGCGCCATCCGCGGACGCCCGTCCCCGGCTCTTCGCGCTCGACGATCCCGCCGTGCAGGCTCGCCTCGCGAAGGGTCCGTATCTGTCGCACTGGGTCGCGCGCGTCGATCGGCCGAAGAATCTGGCGCTGTGGCAACAGCAGTATCCGGAGCGCATTTCGACCGTCGTGCCGATGACGCGCGGCGATTTCACCTGGAGCCTGACGGTCGCCGACGACGGCGCATTCCCGTGCTGGCAAGGCGTGGGCGACGGTGTCGTGCCGTCGCTGATCCAGTGGGACACGCCGCGCCATCCGTCGGACCTGCTGCCGGAAACGGGCCTCGCGTTGAAGGCGCTGAAAGGCTGGCATCGGCAGGCGGACATCGTCGCGCAGCAGCTGCAATGGCTCGGCGCTACCCCTTTGATCGTGCTGGAAAGCACGGACGGCGCGCCCGCGTTGGCGGCTGAAATCGAAACCCCGAGCGGACTGCGTACGCTCGAATAACCCCAAACATAGAGAGACAGAAGCAATGAAGCGCGAAACCCAAGGCATGTTGCTCGGCCTGATCGGCGTGGTGATTTTCAGTCTGACGCTGCCGATGACCCGCATCGTCGTCGCCGAATTCAGCCCGCTGCTGAACGGCCTGGGGCGCGCGCTCGCCGCCGCCGTTCCCGCCGCCGTGCTGCTCGCCGTCCGCCGCGAAAAGCTGCCGACGTGGCCGCAACTGAAAAGCCTGGCTGTCGTGTCGCTGGGCGTGATCGTCGCGTTTCCGGTGTTTTCCGCGTGGGCGATGAAGAGTGTGCCCGCTTCGCACGGCGCAGTGGTCAATGGCCTGCAGCCGTTGTGCGTCGCCATCTACGCGGCGTGGCTGTCGCACGAGCGTCCGTCGAAGGCGTTCTGGGCGAGCGCCGTCGCGGGCAGCGCAATCGTCATCGCGTTCGCCTTGCAGGCGGGCGGCGGCGCGTTGCAGGCGGGCGACCTGCTGATGCTGGTCGCCGTCGGTATCGGCGCGCTCGGCTACGCGGAAGGCGCGCGCCTCGCGCGGCAGATCGGCGGCTGGCAGGTGATCTGCTGGGCGCTCGTCGTGTCCGCGCCGTTCCTGCTGATTCCCGTCGCGTGGCTCGGCTGGGAACAGCACGTCACGCATCCCGGCCCCGTCGCGCTGCAAACATGGCTCGCGTTCGGCTATGTCACGGTGTTCTCGCAGTTCATCGGCTTTTTCGCGTGGTACGCGGGGCTCGCCATGGGCGGGACGGCGCGCGTCGGCCAGGTGCAACTGCTGCAGATCTTCTTCACGATGGCGTTCTCCGCGCTCTTTTTCGGCGAGAACGTCGCGCCCATCACGTGGATTTTCGCGGCGGCCGTGATCGCCACCGTGATGCTGGGCCGCAAGGCCGCCGTGCATACGGCCGTGCGGCCGGTTCGCGCGGCCTGACGAGTTCGCGCGATAATCCTTCTTTTGACCGACCACCTGTTCCCGCTACACCGACGAGGAGACCATGAATCAAAGCGACCTCAATGCCCCGACCTGGCAATTGTCCGAACGCGCTCGCAAGCTGACCAGCTCGGCGATTCGCGAAATCCTGAAGGTCACCGAGCGGCCCGAGGTCATTTCGTTCGCGGGCGGTCTGCCGTCGCCGGCCACGTTCCCGGCCGAAGAAATGCGCGCGGCCTCCGACCGCATCCTGCGCGATTCGCCCGCCGCCGCGCTCCAGTACAGCGCGACGGAAGGCTATCTGCCGCTGCGCGAATGGGTTGCGCAACGCTATTCGGTGAACGGCGCGCAGATCCGTCCTTCGCAGGTGCTGATCACGACGGGCTCGCAACAGGCGCTCGATCTGCTCGGCAAGGTGCTGGTCTGCCCGGAAAGCCCGGTGCTGGTCGAAACGCCGACCTATCTCGGCGCGCTGCAATCGTTCTCGATGTACGAGCCGCACTACGTTCAGGTGCCGACGGACGATAACGGCCTGATCCCCGAAAGCCTCACGCCCGAGCTGACCAGGGGCGCGCGCCTGCTGTACGCGCAACCGAACTTCCAGAATCCGACGGGCCGCCGCCTGCCCATCGAGCGCCGCCGCGCGCTGGCCGAATTCGCGAAGTCGGCGCCCTTCCCCGTCATCGAAGACGATCCCTACGGTGCGCTCGATTACCGCGGCGAGCCGCTGCCGACCATGCTGTCGATGGCGCCCGATCACATCGTCCACCTGGGCTCGTTCTCGAAGGTGCTGGCGCCGGGTCTGCGCATCGGCTACATCATTGCGCCCGAGGAACTGCACTTCAAGCTCGTGCAGGCCAAGCAGGCCACCGATCTCCACACGCCGAGCTTCACGCAGCGCATCGTGCATGAAGTCGTGAAAGACGGCTTCCTCGATACCCACGTGCCGAAGATTCGCGCGCTCTATCGCGACCAGTGCGAAGCGATGCTCGGCTCGCTCGAACGCTACATGCCTGAAGGCGTGACGTGGAACCGGCCGGAAGGCGGCATGTTCATCTGGGTGACGCTGCCGAAGCACATCGATTCGATGAAGCTGCTCGAAGAAGCCGTCGCGCAGAACGTCGCGTTCGTGCCGGGCGGTCCGTTCTTCGCGAACGAAGCACAGCACAACACGCTGCGTCTGTCGTTCGTGACCGTGCCGCCCGCGAAAATCGACGAAGGCGTCGCGCGTCTCGCCGAACTCATCCGCGCGCGTGTCTGAACACCCACGGTAAGATGCGCCATCGCGCGCCTCTCCCGGCGCGAGCGCGCGGCCAGCAGCGAATCGCCATCGGTCGCGCGCACGCTTCACGACTCTTTCCATTCATCGACGAGGACCCGTCATGGCTCAATCGAATGTGTATGACAAGCTGAAGGAACTGGGCATCGAACTGCCCGTCGCGGGCGCGCCCGCTGCCGCGTATGTGATGAGCGCGCAAAGCGGCAACACGGTGTACCTGTCGGGTCACATCGCGAAGAAGGACGGCAAGGTGTGGGCCGGCAAGCTCGGCGACAACGTCAGCACAGAAGAAGGCAAGACGGCCGCACGTTCGGTCGCGATCGATCTGCTCGCCACCTTGCACGCGCATGTCGGCGACCTGAACCGCGTGACGCGCATCGTCAAGGTGATGAGCCTCGTCAACTCGACGCTCGATTTCACCGAGCAGCACATCGTCACGAATGGCGCGTCGGAGCTGATCGCCGACGTGTTCGGCGAGCGCGGCAAGCACGCGCGTTCGGCATTCGGCGTCGCGCAGATTCCGCTTGGCGCATGCGTCGAGATCGAACTGATCGCCGAGGTCCAATAAGCGGCGCGGAACCACGCGTGAGGCGTTCGTCGTTGCGAACGCCTTTGTCGCCGCGAACCCGCCCCGACGCTAACGCGCCGTCGATGATGTGAAAGCGTCATCGGCGGCGTTTTTTATCGACGTTCGACTTCGCATTCGCATCGACGTTGTGCCGTCACAACACGACACGCGAACATCGCACTGCGCACAAACCCCAGGTCATACACCGAAAAGAGACACACGATGCAAGAGCACACCGTCCGTTTCAAACAGGTGGACGTATTCACGTCCGTGCCGTTCAAAGGCAATCCGCTCGCGGTGGTTTTCGATGCGGACACACTCGACACCGAACAGATGCAGGCCATTGCGCGCTGGACGAATCTGTCGGAGACGACGTTCCTGTTAAAGCCGACCGACCCGTCGGCCGATTACCGGGTGCGTATCTTCACGACGGGAGGCGAGTTGCCGTTCGCCGGTCACCCGACGCTCGGCAGCGCGCACGCGTGGCGCGAAGCGGGCAACCAGCCGAAGCAGCCGGGCCGCCTCGTCCAGCAATGCGCGGCGGGCCTGATCGAACTGACGGAAGACGATAGCGCGCGCAACGTGTGGGCATTCGCTGCACCGCCGGCGCGCGTGACGCCGCTCGCGCAAAGCGAGTACGCCGCCCTCGCCGACGCGTTGCGCAGCGATGCAATCGATTACACGGCGCAACCGTGCGGTGTCGACAATGGTCCGAAATGGCTCGTGGTCCGTATGAAATCGGCGAGCGCATGTCTCGCGCTCGACCCCGATGCGGCAGCGCTGCGGCGTGTTGCGCAAACGGCGGGCGCGTCCGGCCTCGCGGCTTACGGTCCCCATGAAGCAGATGGCCCGGCGACCTTCGAGCTGCGCTGCCTGCTATTGGGCGGCAACCTCGGCGTAGGGGAAGACCCTGTCACGGGCAGCGCAAACGCCGCCGTCGCGGGACTGCTCACCGCGCAGAACACGCGGCCCGGCAATCAGTACACGGTGCGTCAAGGCACCGCGATCGGCCGCGCCGGCGATGTTCACGTGCGCTATGACGACGCAGCGGGCAAGACGTGGATAGGCGGCGCATCGGTGACGATCATCGACGGCACATTCCGTTTGCCGTGAATCTGCACACGCAATGAACGGGAATGGGCGGCGACTGAATTGACATTTGCGCGTCACCTGCATGTTCTAAAAATCCACCAGATGCGCACCGATAACATGCCCCAATCCAACGCCAATGCGGCCATTCATGCACACTGCATGAATGGCCGCATTGGCATGATGGCTGTCGAACTATCATTGCGGCATTCGACCATCCTTTCCGCGGTTTCGACAAAATCTTTCAAACGCCCGCCTGATGCGCCTGTTCGGGCTACGCACGCGACCGCGCGAACGTTGCCCGTATGCCCGCCAGGGACAGCGTATACCCGATGCGCCAGCCCTTCCTTAATTATTGCCCATTCAGTAATATCAAATCGTAACCGATGACCGATGGGTGGTCTGGCTCGCCACCGCGCCCCTGCACCCACGCCGCCACTGCGGCGTGTCAATTGTCAAAGCAGCCGGTTGCTTTAACATTCGCGCAGTCAACCTGAACGCAAACACCGCAACACAAGTACAGCCGCAAGGCACAGGGTCACGGTCCAGCCGATGAATCAGTTCCGCCACGCTTCCGCCCGCGACGTCAGGCACCGCCTCGATCCGGCGGGAACACGCCGACGCGCGCTGCTCGCGATTCCCGCGCTCGGCGTGCTGGTGCTCGTGCTGCTGTGGACGGTTATCTTCGCGCGGCTGTCGGTTGAGAAGGAAACGACGTATCGCGAAGCGATGGCCTCGGCCGCGATTCTGTCGGCGGCACTCGAACAGCACACGGTGAAGGCGATTCACCAGGTCGATCAGATCACGCGCTTCGTCAAATTCGAATTCGAAAAAACGCCGGGGCATTTCGATCTCGGCAGCACGGTCGAAAAAGGCGTCGTGCAAAGCGAAACGCTCGTGCAGGTTTCGCTGATCGACGAGCACGGCAAGCTCATCGCGAACACGGCCGACCCCAATCCAAAACCGATCGACCTGTCGGACCGCGAACACTTCAAGGTGCACGAGCACGAGAACGATGACCAGCTGTTCATCAGCAAGCCCGTGCTCGGCCGCGTCTCGGGCCATTGGACCTTGCAGATGACGCGCCGCCTGAATCACCCCGATGGTTCGTTCGCGGGCGTCGTGGTGGTGTCGGAAGACCCGAGCTATTTCACCAGCGACTTCTACAACAACGCAGCGATCGGACGCGAAGGCGTGATCGCCGTGATCTCCGACAGTGGCGCCGTGCTCGCGCGCCGCACAGGCAACGCCGACCATGCGCAAGGGGTGTTCACGGCGACGGGCGTCTATCCGACCTCGGAGCATGTGTCGGGCACCTACGTCGATTCGATCGACAACGTCACGCGCATCGTGTCCTACCGGCATATCGACGGCTACCCGCTCGGCGTGCTGGTCGGCCTGTCGCAAGCCGAAGAGTTCGCCGACTACAACCACACACGCAACGTCTATCTGCTGATGGCGAGTTTTATCTCGCTCGCGATGCTCGGCTTCTTCGCCGTCGCCACGGGGCTGATCGGCAAGCTGCTCGGGCGCGAGCGCGAGATGACGCATCTCGTCGAGTTCGATCTGCTGACGGGTCTGCGCAACCGCTATTCGACGTTGCAGAGCCTGCGTCACGACGTAACGCAGCCCGCCAACCTCGGGCATCTCGCGATTCTCTTCATCGACCTCGACAACTTCAAGACCGTCAACGATACGCTCGGCCACAACGCCGGCGACATCGTGCTGCAGATGACGGCCGCGCGTCTCGCGGATGCCGTTGCCGACGCGGGCGCGTTGTCGCGTATCGGCGGCGACGAGTTTGTCGTCGTGATCAAGGGCGAAGATGTCGAAAAGCGCTCGGTGACGCTCGCGGAAGCAATCGCCGACGTGTTCGCGAAACCGTTCGAAGTGCGCGGCAGTTCGTTCGTCTTGCACGCGAGCATCGGCATCGCGCTCTACTCGGTTGCGAACGAAAGCGAAATCGACCTGCTGAAGAAAGCCGACCTCGCGATGTACAGCGCGAAGGACGCGGGCAAGAACTGCTATCAGTTCTACTCGCCGCATCTGTCGCATCGCGCGGACCATCTGATGAAGTGGGAACAGCAGTTACGCGTCGCCCTCGCCGACCAGCAACTGTTCCTCGCCTATCAGCCGAAGATCGATCTCGCGCGCCGCTGCATCACGGGCTTCGAGGCGCTCGTGCGCTGGAATCATCCGCAGCACGGCCTGATTCCGGCGAACGAGTTCATCCCCGTGGCGGAATCGACGGGTCTGATCGTGCCCATCGGCGATTTCGTGATCCGCACCGCGTGCCGGCAACTCGCGCAATGGCAGCAACAGGGTTACGACACGCTGTCACTCGCTGTGAACATTTCGGCCGTACAGTTCTGGCGCGGCGATCTGTTCGAGACGATCTCGCAGGCCATCGAGGAAACGGGTATCGCCGCGCGGCGTCTCGAACTCGAAATCACCGAGACGGCGATGATGGAGTATCCCGATCTCGTCTCCGAAAAAATCTTCGCGTTGAAGCGGCTCGGCGTGCGCATCGCGCTCGACGACTTCGGCACGGGCTATTCGTCGCTGTCGTATCTGAACCGCTTCTCGGTCGACACGCTGAAGGTCGACCGCTCTTTCGTGCAGGCCATTCCCGGCGACCGCAGCGTGTGCGTGATGGTGACGGCCATCGTCAATCTCGCGCGCTCGCTGGGATTGACGGTGGTGGTCGAAGGCACGGAAACGGAAGAACAGATTGCGTGGCTCGCGGCGTTGGGGCACATCGAAGCGCAGGGTTTTCTGTTCTCGCGGCCCGTGCCCGCCGATGCCATTCCCGCGCTGCTCGAACGTTTCGGCGTCTGCGGCACCGCGCTTCATGCGCACGCACGCGACGTCGACAACAGCGACGCCGCCAGCACCAGCACGAGCAACGAATCGGCCTGAGGGGAGCGGTTCGCTTGGGCGCGGCTTTGCTGCTGCAAGGACGGCCACGAGACACTGCGCCGGCAGCCGAGAAGCGGTATCGACACATATCGGGCGAACGCGCCCGACCTCGCATGACCTCAGCGTGCGCTGCCGCGGCCATCGTGGGCGCGTGCGAGATAAGAAACCAGCCCAACAGGTGTTCACATGCGTCCAGCTCAGCACATGACGGCGCTCGATGCGTCGACGGGAGACGAAGTCACGCGATGCCACGAGCGCGAGCCGCTCTGGACGCTCTTTCGCGTCGTGTTTGGATTGTCCGCGCTGTCGTGGGGCGGACTCGCGCTGATGGCGCAACTGGAGAACCACTACGTTGAGCGCGAGGAGCGTCTCACGCGTCTCGCGTTCTCCGACATCGTCGCGCTCGCGTGGATGGTGCCGGGGCCCGTCGGCTGCAACGTCGCGGTGCAACTCGGCCATGTGCTGCGCGGTCGCGCGGGCGCGTGGGTGGCGGGCGTCGCTAGCGTCCTGCCCTTCTTCATGCTGATGACGGCTTTCGCGATCTTCTACCGCACGCCGATCGTGCGCGAAGTCGCCTCGCAGACGCTGCTCAATCATTTCAGCGTCGTGCTCGCGACGCTGATCGGTGTCACCTGGTACAAGCAAACCCGCGCGCTCGTACGCGGGCGTCTCGAATGGACGGCGGCCGTGCTCGGCAGCATCGCGCTGGTCGGCGCGCACACGCCCGCCGCCTATATCGGCATTCTTGGCGCGGCGTTCATGTCGGGCTGGGTGCGCAGCGACGCGCGCGGCGCGCGCCTCTCGACCACGCTCAGCGCGGGTGACTGGCGCCTGCTGATCGGCCTGTGCGTGCTGCTGCTGATTTTCGCGGTGCCGCTTCCGCATCGCTATGAACTTGCGCTGTTGTGGCCGCGTCTCGCAGGTGCGGGATTGACGCTGTTCGGCGGCGGCTTCTCGGCGTTGCCCGTGTTGAAGACGCTATTCGTCACGCCCATTGTCGGGGTGACAGACAACGACTTCACGCTGGCGTTTTCGCTATCGCCCTTGTCGCCGGGACCGCTTCTGAACGTGGTGCCGTTCTTCGGCTATCTGGTCGAAGGATGGCGCGGCGCGCTGATCGCGACGATCGCGCTGTTCGTGCCGTCGGGCTGCCTTGTCGTGCTCGCTCAACGCCACCTGCATCAATTGAAGACGAACCCGCGTTTCGAGCACGGCATGCGCGTGCTGCGCGCGGTAACGACTGCGTTTCTGGCCGTCGCGGTGCTGCGGATCGTGCGCAACGTGCCGTTCGAGCCGGCGTATCTCGTGACGGCGGTGTTCTCGGGCGTGTGTTTCGCAAAGCTGAAGCTGCCCGTGTATGCGGTGTATGGGACGGTCGCTGTCGCATGCGGCGTGTGGCTGTTCGTCGGGCACATGAGGTAACGCCGTCTGCTTTCCCCGACTGTGACGCGTCGCACTGGAACAATACGTGACGTTAATTTGGATACCGTACTGATATTTTCAGAAACCGCATTGGCAGTTTTATGATTCGAGATGCCGGTAAGTGGCCGCGCCCATCTGCCGCGCACCAAACAAAAAGCGCCGCGAAAGCGGCGCTCATGCGGGGCTGCCGACGCGTCGCCGCCTTCAGAACCCGCGCGACAATGCTGCTACGCCGATGGTCACGACACCCAGGACCAGATTGACGACGACCAGACGCCGCACGGTCGCGACGGCACGCGCACCATCGGGCCATTTCTGCGCCTGCACCGCGCGACGGATGCGGGGAAACACTGCGAAGCGGATATGTCCGAAAATCAGCATCATCACAATGCCGATCCCGGCCATCGCGTGAAGTTGCCATGTGGCGTGGCCGCCGCCAAACTGCATCAGCAGGAAACCGCCCGTCAGCAGAATGACGAGCACTGACACGCCGACCCAGTTGAAGAACCGGCCAAACACCGATTCCCACAGCGGCAACCGCAATTGCGGCGAGAGATCCTCAAGTGCAGGACGCAGGCAGAAATGCGCGAATACCATACCGCCGATCCACACGGCGACACCCAGCAGATGCAAAAAGAGCGCGAGTTCGATCGCCTTGTTCATATTTGTTTTCCTTTGCCGATGTAGCGCGCTGCCGTTATGTCCTGTCGAAACACGCGGCATTGACATGCGCCAATGACCGCGTTCGACTCGTGACATGATGCGCAGTTCATTCGCTGCGCTATTTTCTTCGTTGTTTTTCGTGTCGCGCCGTGAGACACCCCGCTCACGGCGATTGCCTGCATCGCCTGCTCTATGCGCCCAACACCGGGCGCAGCGACGTCACTTCTTTCAGCTTCGTATCCGGCGCGCGGCCCTTGCGAGCACGCTTGCCAACATTCGGAGCAAGCGCGGCGCCCGACAATTGTTCTTCCGCTGGCTTGTTGCGGTACATGCCTTCCAGCACGACGCCCGCGTTGTTGATCGCGAGCGCCTGCGTCAGCGCTTCGTTCGGATCGAGCGCCATCAGGATCACGCCACGTCCGCCGCCCGAAAGCGTCTTCATCTCGTCGAGGCCGAACACCAGCAGACGCCCGCCGCCCGACAGACACGCCACTTGCGTCGCGTCGGGCAGCATCGGCATCGGCGCGAGCGGCGTCGCGCCCTCGTCGATCGTCATGAAGGCCTTGCCCGCCTTCACGCGGCTCACCATATCGCCGACCTTCGCGATGAAGCCGAAACCATTCGACGACGCCAGCAACAGCGCCTGTTCCGCCGACGCCGCATAGTAATGCATCAGATGCGTGCCCGATTCCAGTTCGATCAGCGACGTGACGGGAACGCCGTCGCCGCGTCCCCCCGGCAACTGGCCGACCGCGACGGAATACACGCGGCCGTTGCTGCCCCACGCGATCAGCGTGTCGGGTGTGCGGCACTGGAAAGCGGCGTAGAGACCGTCGCCCGCCTTGAAGGTGAAGCCGGCGGGATCGAGCCCGTGGCCCTTCAACGCGCGCACCCAGCCCTTTTGCGACACGACCACCGTCACCGGTTCGTCGACGACGCGCGCTTCGAACGTTGCGCGCTTTTCCTGCTGGATCAGCGTGCGGCGATCGTCGCCATATTGCTTCGCGTCGGCTTCGATTTCCTTGATGATCAGGCGCTTCATCGCCGATTCGCTGCCGAGCAGTTCTTCGAGCTTGGCCTTCTCGTCTCGCAGTTCGGACAATTCCTTCTCGATCTTGATCTTTTCCAGGCGCGCCAACTGACGCAGCCGGATTTCAAGAATGTCTTCCGCCTGACGATCGGACAGGCCGAACGCTTCGATGAGCGCCGCCTTGGGTTCTTCAGATTCGCGAATGATGCGGATGACTTCGTCGATATTCAAAAAGACGATCATCCGGCCTTCGAGGATGTGAATCCGGTCGTTGACCTTGCCGAGACGATGCCGCGTGCGGCGCGTGACGGTCGCGAAACGGAAGCCGACCCATTCGCGCAGGATCTCGCCAAGTCCCTTCTGACGCGGACGGCCGTCCGCGCCGACCATCACCAGGTTCAACGTCGCATTCGACTCGAGGCTCGTATGCGCAAGCAACGTGGTGACGAACTCGGCTTGATCGATGGTGCGCGACTTCGGCTCGAATACGAGACGCACGGGCGCATCCTTGCCCGACTCGTCGCGCACGGCGTCGAGCAAACCGAGAAGCGTCTGTTTCGTCTGCAACTGTTCCGGGGTCAGCGACTTCTTGCCAAGCTTGATCTTAGGATTCGTCTGTTCTTCGATCTCTTCGAGCACCTTCTGGCCGGAGGTATTCGGCGGCAACTCGGTAATGACGAGCTGCCACTGCCCGCGTGCGAGATCTTCGATCTTCCAGCGCGCGCGGACCTTGAGACTGCCACGGCCCGTTTCATACGCCTGCGAGATTTCCGTTTCGCTCGAAATGATCTGGCCGCCGCCCGGGAAATCCGGACCGGGCACATGCTGCATCAACTCGGCGTGCGTGATGTGCGGATGGCGGATCATCGCGACGGCGGCCGCCGCGACTTCGCGCAGGTTGTGCGACGGGATTTCCGTCGCCAGGCCTACCGCGATGCCCGACGCGCCGTTCAGCAGCACGAACGGCAGACGCGCGGGCAGCAGCTTCGGCTCTTCGAACGAGCCGTCGTAATTCGGCATGAAATCGACGGTGCCCTGACCGATTTCGTCGAGCAACAGTTTCGCGATCGGCGTCAGGCGCGCTTCCGTGTAGCGCATCGCCGCCGCGCCGTCGCCATCGCGCGAGCCGAAGTTGCCCTGCCCGTCGATCAGCGGATAGCGCATCGAGAAGTTTTGCGCGAGGCGCACGAGCGCGTCGTACGCCGACTGATCGCCGTGCGGGTGATACTTACCGAGCACGTCGCCGACCACGCGCGCGGACTTCACCGGCTTCGCGTTGTCGGCGAGACCCATCTCGTTCATCGCGTACAGGATGCGGCGCTGCACGGGCTTCTGGCCGTCGCAGACGTCGGGCAGCGCGCGGCCCTTCACCACGCTCACCGCGTATTCGAGGTACGCGCTTTCAGCGTAATCGCCCAGCGTCAGCACATCGCCTTCGGGCGCGGCCGGCTCGGTGAAAAGATCGGGAGTGTTGTCGTCCATCTAGATTCCGTGTCCTTGTTCGGCGGCGCGCGCTCCGTGCTTCCCATGCGTTGCATGGGTTCGCTGGCACGAAGCGCGGCGGCGCTCAGATATCCGCTTCGACCTGGTTGCCCTTGTCCTCGAGCCAGCTGCGGCGCGACGCCGCTTCGCCCTTGCCCATCAGCATCGTCATTCGCGCGACGGTCGCGTCGAAGTCGAGCTGGCCGAGCGCGACGGGCGACAGGCGCCGCGTGTCCGGGTTCATCGTCGTGTCCCACAGCTGCTCGGCGCTCATTTCACCCAGGCCCTTGAAGCGGCTGATCGACCACTGCGAGTCGCGCACGCCGTCCTTGCGCAGCTTGTCGAGAATCGCTTCGAGTTCGCCTTCATCCAGCGCGTACAGCTTCTGCGCGGGCTTCTTGCCGCGCGCGGGCGCATCGACCCGGAACAGCGGCGGACGAGCGACATGCACGTGACCGCGCTCGATCAGTTGCGGGAAGTGCTTGAAGAACAACGTAAGCAGCAGCACCTGGATGTGCGATCCGTCGACGTCCGCATCGGACAAGATGCAGATCTTGCCGTAGCGCAAATTGGACAGATCGACCTTGTCGTCCGGGTTGTGCGGATCGACCCCGATCGCCACGGAAATGTCGTGCACTTCGTTGTTGGCGAACAGACGATCGCGCTCGGTTTCCCAGGTGTTCAGCACCTTGCCGCGCAACGGCAGGATGGCCTGATACTCCTTGTCGCGGCCCATCTTCGCGGAGCCGCCCGCAGAATCGCCCTCGACGAGGAACAGTTCATTGCGGCCGATTTCCGTCGATTCGCAGTCGGTCAGCTTGCCAGGCAGCACGGCGACACCCGAACTCTTGCGCTTTTCGACCTTCTGGCCGGCGCGCGTGCGCGCCTGCGCCTGCTTGATGACGAGGTCGGCGAGCTTCTTGCCGTGCTCGACGTGCTGGTTGAGCCACAGTTCGAGCGCGGGCCGCGCGAACGACGACACCAGCTTCACGGCATCGCGGCTATTCAGACGTTCTTTGATTTGCCCCTGGAACTGCGGATCGAGCACCTTCGCGGACAGCACGAACGACACGCGGGCAAACACGTCTTCAGCCAGCAGCTTCACGCCCTTCGGCTGCAGGTTGTGCAGTTCGACGAAGCTCTTCACGGCCTGAAACAGACCGTCGCGCAAGCCTGCTTCGTGCGTGCCGCCAGCGGGCGTCGGAATCAGATTGACGTAGGACTCGCGCGTGAGCGGCCCTTCTTCGCTCCACGCCACGACCCACGCCGCGCCCTCGCCTTCGGCGAAGGTCTCTTCATTGGACCGCGAGCTTTCCGCGTAGCGCTCGCCTTCGAAGAGGGGGATCAGCAGGTCGCTGCCCGCCATGCCTTCCATCAGATAGCCGCGCAGGCCGTCTTCGTATTTCCAGCTTTGGCGTTCGCCCGTCTTTTCGTTGACGAGTACGACTTCGACGCCTGGCAGCAGCACGGCCTTCGAGCGTAACAGGCGCTGCAACTCGCCGAGCGGCAGGTTCGGTGAATCGAAATATTTCGCATCGGCCCATGCGGTGACGCGCGTGCCGGACTTCTTCTCGCCCTTCGCCGCGGCGCGCACCTGCAGTTGCTTGACGACGTCGCCATGCGAGAAGCTCAGTTCGGCGACCTTGCCGTCGCGCCATACGGTGACGTCGAGGCGCGTGGACAGCGCGTTCGTCACCGAGACGCCGACGCCATGCAGGCCGCCCGAGAAGGTGTACGCGCCGCCTGCCGCCTTGTCGAACTTGCCGCCTGCGTGCAGGCGCGTGAAAACGATTTCGACGACGGGCACGCCCTCTTCGGGATGCATACCGAACGGAATGCCGCGCCCGTCGTCTTCGACGGACACGGAATGGTCGGCATGCAGCGTGACGGTGATCTGACGGCCGTAGCCGCCAAGCGCTTCGTCGGATGCGTTGTCGATGACTTCCTGGATGATGTGCAGCGGGTTTTCGGTGCGCGTGTACATGCCGGGCCGCTGCTTGACCGGCTCCAGGCCCTTGAGCACCTTGATCGATGCTTCGCTATACGCGGCGTTAGGCTTTTTCGTTGACATGGCTTGCTCGGGTCCGTCGGTTCATCGTTGTCCACATGTCCTGTGGACAGGTGCGTGGACAATGCGTTGAGTTTTCAAAAAAAGCGAAACGAAACAACGGAGTGTGTGCGCTGCGCGACTTGCGTGCAGCAGTTACGGTTTGCCTTGTCTGCTTTCCGCGGCCCTCCTGCGAGCCCGGTTTCGGGCAATGCGCTGGAACGACCGTGGGAAGCAGGTTCGCGGGTATTTTACTGATTTCGATGCGCGGGGCAATTTAGATGAAGGGCGTAGGACGGTTAGCAAGAAAGCGCTCTATCCCCAGTGGACGTGCTACTTCCGCTTACTCTCCAACTCATCCCACCGTTCAATCGCCACGAGCAGTTCCTCGTCGATGGCCGCGTAGCGCTCGGTCAGCCGCGCGCCCTCCTGTGCGTCCTTCACGAAGATCGAGCCGTCCTCGATCTGCGCGCCGATCGCCTTCTGCTCGGCCTCTAGCGAGGCGATCTTCTCGGGCAGCGCCTCCAGCTCGCGTTGTTCCTTGAATGAAAGCTTCACCGTGCGCTGCGCGTTACGGCCTGCCGCGCTGTCCTTGGCGGCGGCTTCCTTCGGCGCCTCTTTCGGCACGTCTTGTTGCGCGATCTGCTCGGAACGCTCGCGCTGGATCTGCCAGTCGGTAAAGCCGCCGACATATTCGCGCCACTTGCCCTCGCCCTCCGACGCAATCACCGACGTCACCACGTTGTCCAGAAACGCACGGTCATGGCTCACCAGCAGCACTGTGCCGTCGTAGTCCGTCAGCAGCTCTTCGAGCAGTTCGAGCGTCGGGATGTCGAGGTCGTTGGTCGGCTCGTCGAGCACCAGCACGTTCGCCGGACGCGCAAAGAGACGCGCGAGCAGCAGACGGTTGCGCTCGCCGCCCGACAGCGACTTCACAGGCGAACGCGCACGCTCCGGCGCAAACAGGAAGTCGCCGAGATAGCTCATCACGTGCTTCCTCTGGCCATTGATCTCGACCCAGTCGCTGCCGGGGCTGATCGTGTCGCCGAGGCTTTTTTCCAGATCGAGTTGTGCGCGCATCTGGTCGAAGTAAGCGACTTGCAGGTTGGTGCCGATGCGCACCTTGCCTTCGTCCGGCTGCAGTTCGCCGAGAATCATCTTGAGCAGCGTCGTCTTGCCCGCGCCGTTCGGACCGATGAAGCCGATCTTGTCGCCACGCATCACCGTTGCCGAAAAACGGTCGACCACCGTGCGCTCGCCATACCGCTTCGTCACGTCCGTCAGTTCGGCGACGATCTTGCCTGACTTCTCGCCCTGCCCGACGTCGAGCTTCACGTTGCCTTGCACATTGCGTCGTTCGGCGCGTTCATTGCGCATCTGCACGAGCCGCGCAATGCGCCCGACGCTGCGCGTGCGCCGCGCCTCGACGCCCTTGCGAATCCACACTTCTTCCTGCGCGAGCAGCTTGTCGAACTTCTCGTTTTCGACCCGCTCCACCTCCAGCTGCTGCGCCTTGCGCGTCTGATAGGCGGAGAAATTGCCCGGATACGACAGCAAACGCCCACGATCCAGTTCGACGATGCGCGTGGCGACCCGATCGAGAAACGCGCGGTCGTGCGTAATGAACAGCAAACCGGCGCGCTGCGCGATCAGCAGTTCTTCCAGCCAGCGAATGCCGTCGAAGTCCAGATGGTTGGTCGGCTCGTCCAGCAGCAGCACGTCCGGCTGCACGACGAGCGCCCGCGCCAGCGCGACGCGCTTTTGCATGCCGCCCGACAGCGAGCCGACCCGCGCGTCGCCATCGAGGCCGATCTGCGCGAGCGTCGTGGCGACGCGGGTGCGCCAGTTCCATGCGTCGGTGGCATCGAGCGACGATTGCAGCGCGTTCATGCGCGCAAGCAACGCGTCGTGCTGCGCGCCTTCCGGCGTTTCCGCCAGCTCGTGCGCGACCGTGTTGTATTCGTCGAGCAGCGCGCTCGCGTGCGTGAGGCCCGCCGCGACAGCGTCGAACACCGTCACGTCCGCGTCGAATTCGGGTTCCTGCGGCACATACACGGTGACGAGATCCTGCTGGCGCGTGACGAGACCATCGTCCGGTCTGGCGAGCTCGGCGACGATCTTCAGCAGCGACGACTTGCCCGCGCCGTTGCGGCCGATCAACCCGACGCGCTCGCCGGCTTCGAGAGAGAAATCCGCGTGATCGAGCAGCGCGACGTGGCCGAACGCCAGTTGCGCGCCCGTGATGGTGTAAAGCGACATGGGAAAGGAAGAACCAGCGATGAGTCGGAAGCGCTCATTGTACCGGTCGGCGGCCCGAACACTGACGGGATGCGGCCCGGCAGGATGGCATAGGACGAATGACGCATGCCGCGCACGGCCGGGCGAGAACGCGAACGCCTGTCCCGGCGTCGGCGTTCGCAGCGGCAAACCACTCGATGAAGAGAACCTGTGCGAGAAAAGGGCGCAGCAAGTGCGCCCGCCTCACTTCACGTGAATCGTGATCGTCTTGCTCATCTCCGGGCCATACGAACGGTGCGCGCCGTCGCCGAAATCGAGCGTCAGCGTGTGATCGCCCGGCGGCAGCGTGATCTCCGTCTCCGTCTGGCCCTTGCCGAAATGCAGCGACTTGTCGTTGGCGGGAATGACCTCGCCCTTCGGCAGCGGCTGCCCGTCGATGATCAGATGATGATGCCCCGTGCCTTCCGTCATCGTACCCGCGGGAACGATCTTCATGCCTTCGACGGCAAACTTCACGTGGATGGGATTGCTTACGGTCGCGCCGTCCTTCGGCTCGACGAACGAGACGCCCGCGGCGTGCGCCGCGCCCGACAAGACCAGCATGCCCGCGCACGCTGCACCGGCCAACCATCTGTTATTCAGCATCGTTTTCTCCTTGGCTAAAGCGGCTCGATGGGCACGGCGCACGTCAGCGTTCGCGCACGCCACATCGCACTGAAAGAATACACGTTGGCGCCGGGCTCGCCGGACGTCGAATCGCCGGGATGGACGCTGCTTCGTGTTGATCCGAAACGGTAAACCGCTGGGGCGGCGTGGGGCTTCGGACGAATTCCGGTAATATTGCGGATCGCCGCCAAATGCACTAAAAAGGGGCAGATTGGCGGATTTTGCATTGAATCAATGAAGAGCGTGTGTCGTGAGTGAAGTGATCGAATATAAGAGCTGGGTCTGTCTGATTTGCGGTTGGATCTATAACGAAGAGGAAGGTTTGCCCGAGGAAGGTATCGAAGCGGGTACGCGTTTCGCCGATATCCCCGTGGACTGGCGCTGCCCGCTGTGCGATGTGGGCAAGGCCGAATTTGCAGTCGTGGAGTTCTGATCGGCGGTTCTGTTAGAGAAACGTCGTTCGTCGAGAGCGGTCCGCGGGTCGAACGCCTGCGGACCGCTTTGCTTTTGGCGGCCCGTCCCGTCCCCGTCAGTCGCGCCTTGCCACGACGATCAGTTCGCGGCTCGCGCGATCGATGGGCGATCGGGACCAGTCGCCGAACCATTCCAGGCCGCTGAAACCCGCTTTGGAGAGCGCGCCGCTGAGCGTGGCCTGCGTGTGAAAGCGTAGCTCGCTGGACGCGACGACCGTGTCGGCGTCTCGCAGGAAGTGATAGTGAGTGTCGAAGCGAACGCGTTCCTGCCGCACTTCGATGAGTTGCTGCCAGATTTCGACGGCGCCGTAGCGCGGGTCGTCGATCACGCGGCGCGACAGTTCCGGCGTCCACGCCGCCCAGGGCGACACGGATGGATTACGGCTTTCGAAAGCGAGTCGGCCGCCGGGGCGCAACGCGGCTCGTGCGGCGTCCAAAACGGCGTCGAAGCTCGCGTCGTCGAGGAAAACCTGCGCGACGTGGCCTGTCATCACGGCGAGATCGGCGGACTTCGCGCCCAGTTGCGCCGCGTCGCCTTCGATCCACTCCACCTGGTCGCCGCCCGGCCGTCGGCGTGCGACGTCGAGCATCGCCGGCGACGGATCGACGCCTGTCACCCGATGGCCGAGCCGGGCCAGCTCACAGCCGAGCAGCCCCGTGCCGCAGCCGATATCGACGACGTGCGTAGCGTCCGTGCGGGCGGCCAGGTCAAGATAAAAGCGGGTGTCGGCGGAGAACGGGTTGAGCGCGTCGTAGAGCGCGACGAGCCGCGGATCGGTGTAATGAGATTCGGCCATCCGCCGATGGTAGCCGTGTGGCGCGCCAGCCGCCACCGCGCTGGCGCGCGCGATGCCTGCTTCGAAAGCCGCTTTGGTCAACGGGCGATTTGCTATACTCTGCGCTCGTCGGCGGCCCTCCCCGTAGTTCAATGGATAGAACAAGTGCCTCCTAAGCGCTAGATACAGGTTCGATTCCTGTCGGGGGGACCACATCGGCGACGGACGACGCTATAAAAAAACCCGCAACAGCTCGCGCTTTGCGGGTTTTTTGTTTGCTACAGCCTCATTGCAATACAACGCGGCCCACAGCCAGAAGGATCAGCCGCTCACCGATGGCGGCGCACCACCACCTGAACCCTGGCCAGTTGCTGGTCGCGCTGATCGAAAAATTTGGCCAGCGCGAACAGTGACGCAGCGGCAAACGGCCAGAGCACAAAGAAGGTAGCGAGCATGATCGACTCCAGAGCGAAAACGTTTGAATCGAGTGTACCCCCGCGTTCAACAAAGAAAACCATCGGAATCGCCAAAACACAGTTCGCTTTTTTGAAAGGGAATCGAGCCTGGGCCCGCGAGGCCCGGCCAGACGAGCTTTTCCCGCACCAGCCGGGTCCGGCCGACCTCGCCCGGCCGTGACAAAATCACGCATTTCGCGCAACACACGCCAGCACATCGAAGGACAATTCATGGACATCAACAAGCAACTCGCCGCTCTCACCACTTCCGAACTGCAAACGGCGGGCGCCAGCCAGGCGACGGCCATCGCCGTCAGCGTGCTGCTGCGTCATTTGAACTCGCCGGAGCTGTCGAAGCTGCTGAGCACCGCCTTCGAGAATCACCAGGCCGTCATGCTGCAAACACCGTGGCCGGACCAGATGCTGCAATCGTTCGAAGCGACGCGCCGTTTTCTCGAAGGCGCGGCCAAGCCGGCGCCGAGCCCCGATCAACCTGCCTGACGCAGCACGCGTCGCGCGACGCAAAAAAGCCACACGAAGCAACGCCACGGCACACGCCAGAAGGCCGCCCCGCATGGCTTGCGCGCGAGGGTCGCGAGCCAGTGTGCGCTCTCCCACCTAACGCACCATTTGTCTGCGGACGGACTCGCGACGCCCTCTTATCATCTCGTCACTCCCCGGATACGTCAGTAGGTTGACCAATGCCCTACCCGTACAACCTTGCAGTCGCCGCCGGCCTGATGATCGTCGTGCTCGCCTGCAGCCTGGCGCTCGCGCTGACATGAATCGACCGGCTCGCGGGCCTCGAACCCGCGGCCGATCGCCCGCTGCCCGGACCGGTATCGCGCAGTTCCCATCCGCATAAGGCCCGGCGCGGCACAAAATATTTTCGAGCCGACCCTAAAGTTTTCCGAAACCCTGCCGTAGTGCGGGGCATGGACCATTACCTCACTTCGTCGGCGGGATCGTTCAAATCGACTCTGATCGATCAGGACATCGCGCACATTGCCCGCGTCATGCGGCCTTCGATGCATGGAGACCTGGGTGGGGCGATCCTCCCCGCCACCTACTGGCGCAAACGCCTGTTAGAACTGCTCGACGCCGACCATCTGACCAATTCGCAACTCTGCTCGATCGACAATCTGCTGTTGCAGCTCGACGAACTATGCGCGAAAGATCTGGCGCCGCTGCCCGTCACGACCACGCGGCCCGCTGCGTCGCGTGACGCGAACCGTCATCGCGTGCGCCGCAAGCGCTGAGCAAACCCGAAGCACCCGGAGGCGGCGCCATGCCGCGCGGTTCAGGACGCGCCGCACATTTAACATTCATTGACCCGCCGCGCGTCCTTCCACGATGCTGCAGCCAGCAGCGCGAACACCCGGCGACACGGCGACAGGATGATCTGGCGCGTCGCCGGGGCTGCCTTTCCCCCCGGCACTCTCGTGCCCAGTCGAGCCCAGTCGACCCAGGAAAATTTGCCCACGGAACACGCCGGAATCGCAAATTAGGGACATTCGTAGGTCATAATGTCCGCAAAAATTCCCAGCAAGGATTCCTGTGACTCAGGCTTCACCGCTTGACCTGTTGAAGCAGGCGCGCACCCGCTTCACACAAAAAGAAATCGCCGCGCATGTCGGCAAGGACATCAAGACGGTGCGCCGCTGGGAAAAGGGCGAAACGCCCTGCCCCGCGATGCTCGAACCGGCGTTGCACGCCATGCTGTATCCCGCCACGGCACGAAACGCCGGCGCGCACGCAGGCAACGGAACTGGCACGCGCATCATCGATCTGTTTGCCGGCATCGGCGGCATCCGGATGGGCTTCGAGGCGCATGGCGGCCAATGCGTGTTCACCAGCGAGTGGAACGACTTCTCGCAGAAAACGTATCAGGAGAATTTCCGCGACGGCACCGCGCAGCACGCGCTGATCGGCGACATCGTCACGTTTCCCGCCGAGGCCGTCCCCGAGCACGACATTCTGCTCGGCGGCTTTCCGTGTCAGCCGTTTTCGATCGCGGGCGTCAGCAAGAAGAATGCGCTAGGGCGTCCGCACGGTTTCGAATGCACGACGCAGGGCACGCTGTTCTTCGATGTCGCGCGCATCATTGCCACGCGCCGCCCGGCCGCGTTCCTGCTCGAAAACGTGAAGAACCTGCTGTCACACGACAAAGGCCGCACGTTCGACGTGATCCTTCAGACGCTGCGCGACGAACTCGGCTACGAGGTGCATTACCGCGTGATCGACGGTGCGCATTTCACGCCGCAGCATCGCGAGCGGATCATCATCGTCGGGTTTCGCGGCAAGACATCGTTCTCCTGGGACGATCTGCGCCTGCCGGAAGAAGGTCCGCGGCTCGCGTCGATCCTGCATAGGACGGACGGCAGCGAGCCCGTCCTGCCGTGGGACGGCGACCGTTTCTTCGATCACGCCGGGCGTCAAACGCAGCCCAAATACACGCTGACGCCCAAGCTCTGGACCTACCTGCAGAATTACGCGGAAAAGCATCGCGCGGCGGGCAACGGCTTCGGTTATGGCATGGCGTATCCGCAAAGTGTGACGCGCACGCTGTCGGCGCGTTATCACAAGGATGGCTCGGAGATTCTCGTCTATCAGGGCGAGAAAAAGCGCCCGCGCCGTCTGACGCCGCGCGAGTGCGCGCGGCTGATGGGCTTTCCCGACACGTACCGCATCCCCGTCAGCGACACCCAGGCGTACCGCCAGTTCGGCAATAGCGTCGTGGTGCCCGTGATGCGCGAAGTCGCGCGCATCATGCTGCCGCATGTGCGCGCGCTCACGCACGCGGCGCAGGAACAAAGCGCGGCGGAGCTTGCGCACTGATGGTCGATATCGTCGATGCGGCCACGCGCAGCCGGATGATGTCCGGTATTCGCGGCCGCAACACGAAACCTGAAATCCTGATCCGCAGCCTGCTGCATCGGCGCGGCTTCCGCTTCCGGCTCGATGCGCGCGATCTGGCCGGACGGCCGGACATCGTCTTGCCGCGCTATCGCGCGGTGATCTTCGTGCATGGCTGCTTCTGGCACGGCCACGATTGCCATCTCTTCAAATGGCCGCAGACGCGTCCGGAGTTCTGGCGCGACAAGATCGGCCGCAACCGCGCCAACGATGCAAAGGCGCAAGCCGCGCTGCTCGAAGCCGGCTGGCGCGTCGCGACGGTGTGGGAATGCGCCTTGCGCGGAGCGAACCGGGACATCGAGGGCGTGCTGCAACGGCTGATCGACTGGCTGCACGGCGATGCGCCGCTGCATGAAGAGCGCGCATAACGAACGCGCATGAAGTTGCGTCTTCAGTTGCGTCTTCAGTTGCGTCTTCAAGCGATGCGGCGAATTTTGCAAGATGCCGGTGCTACACTCGATTAGCTGACCGGGAGTCTCCAGGCTATCTTCCGAGCGGTCTCTGCACGGCTCCCGCCCATCCTGGAACCATCCACCGAAGGAGGCGCATGATGGCTGATTTTCGAATCTGGTCGGACGACTTCCCCGCCAACGGCTTCATGTCGAAGGCCCAGGAGATGAACGACAAATCGTTCGGCGTCTCGGGTGAGGGCGAGAACGCGTCGCCCGCGCTGCAATGGGACGCCCCGCCCGCCGACACGCAAAGCCTGGCGCTGACCGTCTACGATCCCGACGCGCCCACGGGCAGCGGTTTCTGGCACTGGGTCGTCGTCAACATTCCCGCCGACACACGCTCGCTGCCGCGCAACGCAGGCAAAGCCGACGGCAGCCTGTTGCCAGCGGGTGCGCTGCAGTTTCGCAACGACTACGGCACGGTGGGGTTTGGCGGCGCAGCGCCCACGCGCGGCGACAAGCCGCATCGCTTCATCTTCCGCGTTCACGCGCTGAAGGTGGCGACCCTGCCGCTCACCGCCGACACGACGAACGCCGTCGCGCGCTACATGACGCACCTGAACGAAATCGATTCGGCCACGTACACGGGCCTGTACGAACTGAAGTAAGGGCGGCGTTCCGCTCTCCACGGCCCGCCGTGGCAGCCGCGCGATGCGCGTGCCGTGCCGCAGGCCGCAGCGGTTGCCCGTTGTCGCGCAAGCTGTCGCGACAACGGGAAGCACGCTTCTGGACTCGCCCGCCCGCCGCTCATCACAACAACACAATGCAAGCTTCTTCGTCGACCAACCGCCATCCATCGGGCGCGTCCCACCCTGCTGCCTCTCCCGAACCCGAACTCGGGCTGCCGATCCCGCAACGCTACTGGGCGATTCTCGTCGTCGCGCTGGGCATCACGCTCGCCGTGCTCGACAGCGCGATTGCCAACGTCGCGCTGCCGACCATCGCGCGAAACCTGCGCGCGAGCGCCGCGAGCTCGATCTGGGTGGTCAACGCCTATCAGCTGTCGGTGACGATCTCGCTGCTGCCGCTGTCGTCGCTGGGCGATCGCATCGGCTACCGGCGCGTCTATATGGGCGGGCTGGCGCTGTTCACGATCGCCTCGCTCGGCTGCGCGCTCGCCACGTCGCTGCCGACGCTCGCGCTCGCCCGCGTGATCCAGGGCTTCGGCGCGGCGGGCATCATGAGCGTCAACACCGCGCTCGTGCGGATGATCTATCCGCCCGCGCACCTCGGGCGCGGCGTCGCGATCAACGCGATGGTAGTGGCCATCTCGTCCGCGGTCGGGCCGACGGTGGCATCCGCGGTACTTGCCGTCGCGGCATGGCCGTGGCTCTTCGCGATCAACGTGCCGATCGGCGTCGCCGCGATCGCCGTGGGCTGGCGTGCGCTGCCGCACAACGAAGGCCATCCGTCGCCGTACGACTATCCGGGCGCCGTGATGAACGCGTTCGTGTTCGGGCTACTGATCTTCGCCGTCGACGGCTTCGGTCACGGCGAGCGCAACGGCTTCGTCGCCGCCGAATTGATCGGCGCGATCGTGATCGGCTACTTCTTCGTGCGGCGGCAACTCACGCAGCCCGCGCCGCTCTTGCCTGTCGACCTGCTGCGCATTCCCATCTTCGCGTTATCGGTGGGCACGTCGGTGTGCTCGTTCTGCGCGCAAATGCTGGCGTTCGTGTCGCTGCCGTTCCTGCTGCAAAACAATCTGGGCCTGTCCCAGGTCGAGACAGGGCTGCTGATGACGCCGTGGCCGCTCGTGATCGTCGGCGCGGCGCCGCTCTCGGGCGTGCTGTCGGACCGTCTGTCGGCGGGCTGGCTCGGCGGCCTCGGACTCGCGACGCTGGCGCTCGGCCTGTTGCTGCTCGCGACGCTCGGCGCGCACCCCACGGCGTTCGATATCGTGTGGCGCATGGCGCTGTGCGGCCTCGGCTTCGGCATGTTCCAGTCGCCGAACAACCGGACCATGCTGTCGGCGGCGCCGCGCCATCGCAGCGGCGGCGCGAGCGGCATGCTCGGCACCGCGCGCCTGACGGGGCAAACGCTCGGCTCGGCGCTGGTCGCCTTGATCTTCGGCATCGCGCCGCAGCACGGCCCGGTGCTCTCGCTTTACGTGGCGGCGTGCTTCGCGGGCGCGGGCGCGCTCGTCAGCACGATGCGTGTCCGGCACAGCGCGCCGGCTTCCGCGTAACGCATCCCTTCCAACGCCCCGCTTTCCGCCTATTCTTGTAGACGAAGCCTTCAACCGCCGACGTGCGTCGCGACGTCCGGTGCGGGTTTCGCTCTGGCCTTCGAACCTGGCCTTTGAACGATAGGGGGCACCATGTCACTCATCGTCGCTGGGCGTTTCACCACTTTCCCCGCCGCCGAAGACGCCGCCCAAACGCTCTTCGACAACGGCTTTCCCGGTGAAGACGTCACGCTGTTTTTCGTCAATCCGCGCGGCCAGCACGCGCGCCATCCGCTCGACGAACACGCCGCCGCACCCACGATCTCATCCGCGCCGCCGCCGACGCTCCATCGCCATCACCGCGCGATGAGCATCGGCGCCGTCGCGGGCGCCGTGATCGGCGTCGCCGTGTTCACCGCGTTTTCGGCGTCGATGCCCGTCGTCGTGATCGCGGCAGGTGTGGGCGCATATCTCGGCCTGGTGGTCGGCAAGATGGTGCATGCGCAGAGCGGTCCGCACGAGCATCACGACGTCGTGCATCACGAGATGCGCAATTCGGGCGTGCTCGTCGCCGTGCATGTGAGCCCGGAGAACCAGATGGAAGCGGCGCGCATTCTGCGCGAAGCGGGCGGCGCCGATATCGAGCGCGCCACGGGCCACTGGCAGCGCGGCAGATGGGCGGATTTCGATCCGCGCCAGACGCCCGTGCCGCTCACCGACCTGAACCAGCAGCAGGCGTGACGCGTTCGACAGTTCGCGCGAGGCCTTGCACGAAACGAAAACGGCAGCCTGCAAGGGCTGCCGCTCGTGAACCTGCGCGTCCCGCGAGGCCGCGCAATCTGACTCATCTCACGTTGTCTCAGACGGTCACGTCCGCGCGCTTGACGGCCTTCTCCGTCACCGACGAAGCGGTCGCGACGTTGCGCAGATCGGCAAGGAACGTATCGCGCCATACCGACAGATTGTTCTCGCGCAGCGGCGCCATCATGTCCGCGTGACGCGCCTGGCGTTCGGCGAGCGGCATCGACAGCGCGCGCTCCAATGCCTCGGCCATCTGCGACAGATCGAACGGATTGACGACCAGCGCACCGGGCAACTGCTCGGCCGCACCCGCGAATTGCGAGAGCACCAGCACGCCGGGATCGGCCGGGTCCTGCGAAGCAACGTATTCCTTCGCGACGAGGTTCATCCCGTCGCGCAGCGGCGTCACATAGCCGACCTGCGACTGGCGGAACAGCGCCATCAGCAGATTGCGCTCGTACTTGCGGTTCAGATACTGGATAGGCGTCCAGTCCAGTTGCGCGAAGCGGCCATTGATACGCCCCGCCTCGCCTTCCAGCGTCTGCCGGATGCGCTGATAGGTCTGCACGTCGGCGCGCGTCGGCGGCGCGATCTGCACGAGCGACACGCGGCCATGCCAGCCGGGCGCGCTCTGCAACAGCCGCTCGAACGCCTGGAAGCGCTCGACCAGCCCTTTCGAATAATCGAGCCGGTCCACGCTCATGATCAGCTTGCGGCCGCGCATGCCGTCGCGCAGGCTGCGCACCGGCTTGCGGTCTGTGAACTGCTCCGCGGCTTTGGCGATCGCATCGGGATAAATGCCGATCGGGTACGCCGCTACTTTCAGGAAACGGCCGTACGCATGAATCATGTTCTCGTCGCTCGACGTGCCGTGATGGCCGCGCTCGATATAGTCGACGAACGATTGCCGGTCCGCGTCCGTCTGGAAGCCGACCACGTCATAGCTGCACATGCACTTCACGAGTTCTTCGTGCGGCGGCACGGTGCGCATCACTTCCGGCACGGGAAACGGAATATGCAGGAAGAAGCCGATCGGATTCTTCACGCCGAGATCGCGCAGGCAGCGTGCGAACGGCAACAGGTGATAGTCGTGAACCCAGATGATGTCGTCGGGCTTGAGCAGTTCCTTCAACTGCTTCGCGAGCGTCACGTTCACCCGCAGATAGCCGGCATATTCCTGCCGGTCGTAGCGCGACAGATCATTGCGGTAGTGGAAGGTCGGCCAAAGCGTCGCATTCGAAAAACCGCGGTAGTACTGGTCGTAGTCGCGCTTGGTCAGCCCCACGGTAGCGTAGGTCACATTGCCCTGTTTCTCGATGACGGGCGGCGACGATTCGGCGACGGTCTCGCCGCTCCAGCCGAACCACACGCCTCCCGTTTCCTTCAGGGCGTCCAGCACTCCGATTGCGAGACCGCCCGCTGCGGGGCGTCCTTCCTGAGTCGGCGCGACGCGGTTTGAAACGACGATCAATCTGCTCATTGCGGCTCCACCTCATTCAGTTGACTGTACATGCGGTGATACTCCACCTTACGGCACGCAAGTCCCATGCCGTCGCTCGCGAAAAGACGGAATAAAAATGTATGTAAATGTGACAGACGAGCAAAAAGAAACTGCGCGCGGGCGCACGCGCAGTAGATTTTTCGCTCGACGATTCGGCCGGACCCGGCCGGAAAACGGACTTCAGGCGTCCTGCTCGGAGCCCAGGTCGCGCTGATATTCCAGCCCTTCCTGACGCGTGCCGCCCTGGTTGTGATCCCCGTCTGGCGGCGCTCCGGGCGCCGCGCGGTTCTGCTGCGCCGGGTCCGGTCCAACGGGTGGATTGCCCGTGCCGCCGGCGGGGCGCTGGTCGCGCTTCGAATGGCGCGCGGAGCGCCGCAATGCGGGATGTCTCATGATGGACGCCTCCAGGGGAAGGCCAGTGCCCGGACGGGGTTTGCCCGGGCCGCATCACACTAGTCTAGGCCGATGAACGTAAATTGCCGGTAAAAAGTTCGGCGGTTTTGTAACGCGTACAGGGCGCGGGCCCGTCGATTGCAAAAGGCGCCATGTCGAAATGAAAAGGTCAGAATTCGGGCAGCAGCGTCATGCGCGCGCTCGTATGCGGGGTTTGGGATGGCTGCGACGGCGGGTCGCCGATAGCGGGGGTATCGGGGTCGGTGGGTTCGCGCGTCGGATCGGGCACCGTATCGGGCTGATTGGGCTCGGGCGGCGTGCCCGGCGTAGTGGGTTCGGGACGGTGCGCGTGGATGTCGAGGACAGCGTGGACGGCGTCATGGTCCGGCATGGTTGGGCTCCCTGTTTTCGTTCGATATCGCCAGCGCTTCGCGCGCAAGCGACCGTTGAACCAAACCAGCAAGGCATGTGCCCTCGTGCCGCTGTCCGCTGTCCCCGCAGCAGCGGCTGACATCCCGTTACCTCATGTCACGCGTCCGCCTTGCCGAGCGCCTGCGGCTCGTCGCTGATGTCGTCGCCGTCGGCACGTCCGGCATCGTTGCCGTATTCGACGAGCCGGTTATATAGCGTTTTCAGGCTGATGCCGAGAATCTCGGCGGCACGCGTCTTCACGCCGCCGCACTGTTCGAGCGTCGCCAGAATCAGCTGACGGTCGGCCTCGGCGAGCGACGTACCGAACGGAATCGTGATCGCCGTGCCCGCGGTCGGCTTCGACAGCGAAATCTGCAGCGGCACGGTGGCCGTGCTGTCCGAATCCGTGCCCGACATGATGTGCGCGCGCTGCACGTAGTTCTTCAGTTCGCGCACGTTGCCCGGCCACGGGTAAGACAGCAGCATCTCCTTGACGGCGGGCGGGAAGTGCTTCCTGGTGGCGTGCTGCTCGTTGAGATCGTCGAGGAACGCCTGCGCGAGCAGTTCGACATCCTTGCCGCGCTCGCGCAGCGGCGGCAGGCTGATCGGGAACACGTTCAAACGGTGATACAGATCGAGGCGCAGCTTGCCTTCGAGCACGGCCTGCTCCGGATCGCGGTTCGTCGCGGCGATCAGGCGGACGTCGGTTTCGATTTCCTTCGTCGTACCGACGCGCATGAACATGCCCGTCTCGAGCACGCGCAGCAGTTTCACCTGCAATTCGATCGGCATTTCGGTGATTTCGTCGAGGAACAGCGTGCCGCCGTTCGCCCGTTCGAAATAGCCCTTGTGCTGACGGTCGGCACCCGTGAACGCGCCGCGCTCATGACCGAACATCTCAGATTCGATCAGATTCGGCGAGATTGCGCCGCAATTGACCGCGAGAAACGCGTGCTTACGGCGCAGGCTCAACTGATGCAGCGTCTGCGCGGCGACTTCCTTGCCTGTGCCCGATTCGCCGACCAGCATCACGGAAGCGGCCGTGGGCGCGACCCGGCTGATCTGGTCGTACACCTGCTGCATGATGGGGGAGTTGCCGAGCATCAGGCCGAAGCGGCCCATGCGGCGCAACTCGCCGCGCAGCGTGCCGATTTCGGCCTTCAGGTCGCCCGCGCGCGGCAGGCGGCTCAAGATGGCCTTCACGCGCTGCATGTTGATCGGTTTCACGAGGTAATCGGCGGCGCCCATCTTGAGCGCGCTCACCGCCGACTCTACCGTCGCATGCCCCGTGATCACGACGAACTCGACGCCAGAGCGCGGATCGAGATCCTCGAACAGATCGACGCCCGAGCCATCGGGCAGCTTCAGATCGGTGAACACGACGTCAGGCGTTTGCCGCACCAGCTGGATGCGGGCCTCGCGCAGATCGCCCGCTGTGGCCGTCGTCAGCCCGTCTTCAGCGATGATGGCCGCCAGCGCCTCGCGGGTACTCGGATCGTCATCGACAATCAATACATGTGGCATCGCGTATGGAAAGCTCGTAAGTGCTGGTCATGAATACGCGCAGCCTGCGCTTCGCCGGAATTGGCGAACGACAAAAGCGCCCGCGCGCTGCGATCTTCAAGCATACGCTCGCATCGCAACGACGAACGCCTCAGCCGGGAAAACTTTCCGAATTAACGCGGCCGCGCAACAATTACTGCAAATTTTGCTATTAGAAGCACTTATTGTTGTTATTTTTGCTCATTATAAAGCCTCAGATGGAAAAAGCATCAACCCGCATACGCGGCAGGCACGGTCGTGTTAAATCGCCTTTCCGCCGTGCGGGTCGGTGCCCGTCTAGCTGCGCGGAAACGGCCAGGCGTCGCCGTGATCCGCACCGTTGCCATTGCGCAGATGCGTCGCCGGCGCGACCTGCGCGCCGGGCGCGGGTTGCGCCGGCTCGGTCACGGTGCCGCCCTCGCCTTCCCAGCGCGTCAGATCACGCGCGAGCGGCGGCTGCGCGGCGCGCTGCTTTTGCACCCAGCGCCATGCCAGGACGCTGCCCACGGCGAACAGGGCGCCGAATATGCCGATTCTGGGTCGTGCCATGTTGAACTCCTTGTTGTCGTGAATGGAGACGACGGCCGCCACGCCGCCGCCATGCCGGAATGGCGCCGCTCAGCGCGCGGCAAGCACGCCGAGCACGAAGCCGACGCCGGCAGCGATGCCCAGCGCCTGCCACGGATTCTGGCGCACGTATCGCTCGGTCTGGACGGTGGCGCTGCGATAGCGCCGCTGGGCCGAGGTCTGCGCGTCGGCAAGCGCGTTCTGCACGGAATCGACATGCGTGCGCAGCCGCTCACGCAGCGCCTCCAGGCCTTCGCCCGGCACGGCTGCCGCAAGCCGCAGCATTTCTTCCGAATCAGTCAACAGCACGTTGAGATCCTGGACAAGTTTCTGTCGCCCCAACGCGAGCTGTTCAGTGGTTTCCGTCATTGCAATCTCCTGTTCCGGCGCGGGGGCCGGATTTGTCTCATCTGTCGATGAACCGCTCCGGCGTCATGCGCCATGTCCCGAGCGTCGCAACGGCCGTTCCCGGCATCCTCGTGCGATGCACAGCTTCCCATCGAGTTCCGCAAAACAGGGCGTCCCCTGGACAGGACGCAGGCAGATACGATGCGGGCAAAGTTCCCGAGGCACTTTGCCGCCGAGCAAATCTTTCCGCATCACGTCACGATCGTACGTTAACGTTTGCGAACTGCCAGCGAACGGCAGACCTGCATGCGCCTTGCCGGAAATGGCGCCTGAGTGGTTAAATTGCCTTTTGTGAGATAGTGGACCACTCTTACAAGGCCATCCACGCTCTCGATACTGGCCTGCGCCATTCACGACACCCACCCGAAATTGCACAGGACACCCTTGCCTATGTCGTCAACCGATCTGGACTCGCCCGCCACCGAAGCCGATGGCGGCGGTGCGTCTCCGGCGAAGCAACGCGCGGCGGAAAACGTCCCGGGACTGAAGTCGTACGGCACGCTGTACGGCTCATCGCCCGTCATGCTGGATCTCTACGAACAGATCGACCGCGTGGCCGCGACCGATGCGACCGCGCTTATCATCGGCGAATCGGGTACGGGCAAGGAGTTGATCGCCCGCACGATTCACGACCATAGCGCGCGCAAGAGCGGCGCGTTCGTCGCCGTCAACTGCGGCGCGATACCCGACGAACTGATCGAAGCCGAACTGTTCGGCCATGAAAAAGGCAGCTTCACGGGCGCGGTCCAGGGCCGCATCGGCTACTTCGAGCACGCGAACGGCGGCACGCTGTTTCTCGACGAAGTCACCGAAATGGCGCCCGTGCGGCAGGTGAAGCTGCTGCGCGCGCTGGAGACGGGCACGTTCTATCGCGTCGGCGGCACCGAGCTGATTCGCGGCGACGTGCGCGTGATCGCCGCGACCAATCGCGACCCCGCCGTGGCGGTGAAGGAAAACGGCCTGCGCGAAGACCTGATGTACCGGCTCGCGGTGTTCCCGCTGCGCGCGCCGCCGCTGCGCGAGCGCGAAGGCGACCGCGAACTGCTGGCGGTGCATTTCCTCGATGAGCTCAACCGCCAGGAAGGCACGAACAAGGTGTTCAGCAAGCGTTCGATGGAAACGCTGCGCACCTGGTCGTGGCCCGGCAACGTGCGCGAACTGAAGAACGCCGTGTATCGCGCGTTCATTCTGGCCGAGAAGGCGGTGGAACTGCCGCATCCGCATCTGATGTCGCGCGTGAAGAAACCCGTGACGGTCGGCGATTCGATGAGCGTGTGGATCGGCACCCCGCTCGCCGATGCGCAGAAGCAGATCATTCTCGGCACGCTCAAGTATTGCGGCGGCGACAAGCGGCGCGCGGCAAAAGCGCTCGGCGTGAGTCTCAAGACGCTGTACAACCGGCTCAGCGCCTACGGCGACGAAGAGTCGAATCACGACGACAACTGACTGACAGCGACGCGCGCAGCTTGCTGCGTGCGCATCGTTCTTGCGGTTCTGGCGTTCGTGCGGCTTCCGAACGCCCTTCTTCGCGGCATCTTCTCCACTCGCATCCGCGGCTCCTGATCAGGCCGCGTCTCTCGTCGCATTTCTCCTCGCGCCAGCCGCGCTCCATGCCTTGCTCAGGCATGCCAACTGCTGACCAGGCCAAACAGAAAGACCTCGGCCACGCAGCATCTTTTGCAATTGCTTGCATTTTCCCTATGCCAATTACAAAACGCATCCTGCACAATGCCGCAGCGAAAAAATCAGATGTATCTGCCTTCGCGCTGGCGCGCTCCACGCGCCGAAGGCACGAGCAGGAGCGATGACGAAGAAATGCAAAAAGCAATGCACCGTGACAAACACGCCACGCCGCCCAGCGCCATGCGGCGATCCGTCTTCCCGAGCGCCACGCTGATTGCAGCTCTGGCCGTCGCCGTCACTACGACATTGAGCGGATGCTCATCGCTCTATTCGGAAGGTGCCACGGCGGGCGCCGGTATCGCGGGCGCGGCCATCGCCGCGAAAGTGACGGACAACGCCGCCGTCGCCACGGGTATCGGCCTTGGCGCCGTTGCCGCGGCGCGCGCAGGCGTGCAGTACTCCGAACGCGTGATCCATCGCAACACCCAGGACAGCATCGCCGTGGTGGCCGGCCCGCTCGCGGTCGGTGCCGTCGCGCCGTGGAGCATCACGCATTCGGTGCCGCTTGAAGAAGACGAGCATGGCCGCGTGACGGTCAGCCGCACGATCAGCGCGGGCGAACTGGACTGCAAGGAAATCGTCTTCTCCGTCGATAAGGCCGCGACCAAAAACGTGCCCGCGTCGAGCGCGTTCTATGTCGCGTCGATCTGCCGCGACGGCACGGCGTGGAAGTGGGCGTCGGCCGAGCCCGCGACCGAACGTTGGGGCTCGCTGCAATGAGCGCGCGCCCGTCAACGGGAAGCCTGCGGGCGGCGACGGCTGTGCGGCTCGCGCTGGTCGGCGCGTTGTGCATCGGGGCGGGTGCGATCGTCAGCGGCTGCAGTTCGGCTTCCGTCGGCGCAGCGGCAGGCGCGGGCGCCGGCGCGGCGACGGGCATCTTCACCGCCAATCCCGCCGTGGGCATCGGCGTGGGCATTGCCGTACAGGCCGCCACCGACGAAGCTGTCGCGCACTACATGCGCGTGATGCACTCGGATCAGCAGAACGTGATCGCCGCGCTGGCGGGCGCGATGCCCGTCGGCGAGACACGCGACTGGAGCGTCAAGCACACGCTGCCCATCGAGAACGGCCACGGCCAGGTGCGCGTGACGCGCGCGTTCGCGTCGTCGCTGGCGATCTGCAAGGAGTTCGTGTTCTCGGTCATCGACGGCGACAAGCCCGACGCGAAGGTCGGCTGGTACATGGCAAGCGCCTGCCAGCAGGACAACAAGGGTTACTGGAAATGGGCGTCGGCGGAACCGGCTGTCGAGCGCTGGGGCAATCTGCAGTAACGCGGCTCGCAGCGCGGAGCATCGGAACCAAAACAAAAGGGGAGCCGCGTGGCTCCCCCTTCTTCTTACGCTCACGCTATTTGCGCGCTGCCGTCAGGACTCCACGTCCTCGAGGCTGAAAATTTCCGTCTGGTCGTTGTACGAGAAGATCTCGGCATAACGGCCCCAGTTGATGACGGCGTCGAGCGTTTCCTCGGCGGCGCTGTCCGACAGGAAATCTTCCAGTTCCTGCTCGAAGCGCACGCGCGGCGCGCGGTGTCCCGGCCGCTCGTTCAGCACTTTCTTGATCCGCGCCGCGAGCGGCACGTGCCGCAGCAGATGCTCGGCGAACATCATCTTGCGCTCCTGCGTGCCGAACTCGGCGAACACGCGCGCAGGCGGCGTCAGGAAAATATCGCCCTCACGCACGTCAGCGAAGCCGAGGTGTTGCAGCACTTCGGCGATCGGGAACAGATCGTCCACCTCCAGATGCAGCGAGCGCGCGATTTCCGGCATGTCCGCACGGCCGTGATACGGCGCGGCCGCCAGCGTTTCGATCAGACCCGCCATCAGGTTGGTCGACACATGCGGCAGCCAGCTATGCAGCTCCAGCCCCTTCTTCGTCGATTCGTCCTTTTGACGCGCCGTCATCTTCGCGTAGATGTCGTCGACGAGGCGCCGGAACGCCGGGTCGAGACGGTTGCGCGGATGCTTGAACGGCACCTTGATCTCGGCGATCACGCGACCCGGATTCGACGACAGCACGAGGATGCGGTCGCACATGAACACGGCTTCCTCGATGTTGTGCGTGACGATCAGCACCGACTTGATCGGCATGCGCCCTTGCGTCCACAGATCGAGCAGGTCGGTGCGCAGCGTTTCGGCCGTCAGCACGTCGAGCGCGGAGAACGGCTCGTCCATCAGCAGCAGCGTCGGATCGACGACCAGCGCACGTGCAAAGCCGACGCGCTGGCGCATGCCGCCCGACAGCTCGCGCGGATACGCGTTCTCGAAGCCGTCGAGGCCGATCAGATCGATCGCGGCCAGCGCGCGTTCGCGGCGCGCGCGTGCGCCGACGCCGAGCGCCTCGAGCCCCGCTTCCACGTTCTGCAGCACGGTCAGCCACGGGAACAGCGCGAAGGTCTGGAACACCATCGCGACGCCTTCGGCAGGCCCCTTGAGCGGCTTGCCCATGTAGGTGACTTCGCCGCCCGTCGGCTCGATCAGGCCGGCGATGATACGCAGCAGCGTCGACTTGCCCGAGCCCGAGCGGCCGAGCAGTCCGACAATCTCGCCTTCGCGCAGCGACAGATTGGCGTCGTCGAGAACCAGCAGTTCGCCTTGTGTCTTGTTGAACCCACGGCACACGTCCTTGACGCGCAGGATTTCTTCACCGAGGCGCGGCGGCATCGGCGGCGTCTGGATCGGCGCGGCAGTTACGGTCTTCGGATTTTGCATCGCGTTTTGCCTTCAATGAATCTCAATCGAGCCGCAGGCGGCTTTCGGCGTAGGCGTACAACGGACGCCACAACACGCGATTGAAGAGGGACACGAACAGGGACATCACCGCGATGCCCAGAATGATCTTCGGATAGTCGCCCGCTGCCGTGTACTGCGCGATATACGCGCCGAGCCCGTGCGCAGCCAGCTTCGTATCGCCCCACTGCACGGCTTCCGCAACGATGCTTGCGTTCCACGCGCCGCCCGAGGCGGTGATCGCGCCCGTCACGTAGTACGGGAAGACGCCCGGCAGCATGACCTGGCGCCACCATTGCCAGCCGCGGATGCGGAAATTCTTCGCGGCTTCCTTATAGTCGTTCGGATAGGCGCTCGCGCCCGCAATCACGTTGAACAGGATATACCACTGCGTGCCGAGCACGATCAGCGGCGACAGCCAGATGTCCGGGTTCAGATTGAACTTGACGATCACGATCACGAAGACGGGGAACAGCAGGTTCGCCGGAAACGCCGCGAGGAACTGCGCGAGCGGCTGGATCTTCTCGGCGAGCGACGGGCGCAGCCCGATCAACACGCCGATGGGCAGCCACACCACCGAAGCGAGCGCGATCAGCAGCGTCACACGCAGCAGCGTGATGAGGCCGAGCACGAACACATGGCCCACTTCATCGAGCGTCACGCCCGTGCGTACATACGCAACCACGCGATACACGACGAAGGCCGTCGCCAGCACGACGATCACGGCCCACACGATGTCGCCCGTTCTGGACGGCTTGAGCACAGCCGGCTTCGCGAACTTCACGGGCCCGACGCTGGGCAAGCGGATCGGCACGCGCGCGGCCTTCGCGAACATCCAGCCGATGGGGACGAGCAGGCGGTGAATCAGCCGGGTGCGGCGGATCAGGTCGAGCAGCCACGATTCCGGCGCGTCGCCGGAACTCGTGTTCTCCATGCGGAACTTGTCGGACCACGCGACGAGCGGCCGGAACAGGAACTGGTCGTACGCGAGAATCACGACCGTCATCGTCAGGATCACCCAGCCGATCGCGTGCAGGTTCTTCCCGGCAATCGCCGCCGCCAGATACGCGCCGATGCCCGGCAGCGTGATGGTGTGATTGCCGACCGTAATGGCCTCGGAGGCGACCACGAAGAACCAGCCGCCCGACATCGACATCATCATGTTCCAGATCAGGCCCGGCATCGAGAACGGCACTTCGAGCTTCCAGAAGCGCTGCCAGGATGTCAGATGGAAGCCCTTCGACACTTCGTCGAGGTCGCGCGGCACGGTGCGCAGCGACTGATAGAAGCTAAAGGTCATGTTCCACGCCTGGCTCGTGAAGATCGCGAAGATCGCGGCCAGTTCGGCGCCCAGCACGCGCGACGGAAAGAGCGCAAGGAAGAACGTCACCGTGAACGAGATGTACCCCAGCACGGGCACCGACTGCAGGATGTCGAGGATCGGTACCAGCACCTGGCCCGCGCGCCGGCTCTTCGCGGCAAGCGTGCCGTAGACCAGCGTGAAGGTCAGCGACGCGACCATCGCGGCGAGCATGCGCAGCGTGGTACGCATCGCGTACTCGGGCAGGTTCGCCGGGTCGAGCGAGATCGGCTCGCTTTGCAGCGTCGAAATGGGCGCCATCGTCTCGTGAAAGCCGACCACGGCCATTGCGATCAGGCAGATGATGAGCGGAAACGCGATGAAATCCCAACGATTGGGCAGCACCCGCCACGCCGACGCGTTGGCGGTGCGGTTCAGGGTGAAGCTGAACAGATCCATCAGGCGGCCCTCCCTTCGCGGCGGGATGCAAGCATGCCGCCAGCCATGATGGCTACGCGCGCGCCGGCATGGCTGGCGGCGGCGCGACGGTCCGAGGATCGATCCGGAAAGCGGAAATCAGGCATGGCAAAACGCTAATGCGCGGTAAATCGTTGGCGTTCAATACGCATTGGCCGGCGACGGATACGTCGCGCGGCGCCCCGTGCGGGCCTGCACTTACGGCCGGCGCAATCGTGTTGCGCGGGCCGCCGCCGGCAGGCCAGCGAGCTTTCCTCATTTTGGACGGCACGACACTACTACAACCTGTGTGACAGAAACAACCGTTGACATTCAAATGTCACGCCGAATGGTTGGCGGAACGGATCTGTAAGCGGCAAGCCGCGTGCATCAACAGGCCGGCTTGCGCATGCTTCGGGCGAACCGTCGCGTGCGAGCCACAATCCGATGGCCATGCCGCTATTCAGAAAGTCCCGCTGGAGGCCGTTAATAACCCACACGGGACTTTCGCGCGCGCAAATCCTGGCTAGCGCCGGGCCGTGCGGCGGTTAAAATCGGGATGCGGCGAAACCTGCTGGCCGACGGCGACGAGGACGGCGGCGCGGCGCATTTATCCTGGCTCCGTGCGGCGCACGGCGGCGATCAGCGGGAACGGCCCAGCGCCAGCGCGTTGCAACGAAAGACGTTGTTGCATGAATCAGTCAGACGGATCAGAGGGTCGATGAAAAGGACAACCTTGCGCCAGGCATTGGGACCGGCCAGCTTCGTGCTGGTCGTGCTCGCATGCTGGCTCGCCTCCGGCCTGGTCGCGGACCGGATGGTACAGCAAGAACTGGATACCGCCTTGCGCCAGCAGCGGCAGATGTCCGCCTCGATCGTCTACAACATGGCTGAAGTGATTGCTAGCGACCTGGCGATGTCGCGGGCCATACCCGCCACCATGGCCGAACTCGGCGTGATCCAGCAGGCGCTGACGCACTCGCAGAATTATGCCGCGTCGGGCGTCGACCTGGAACCCGCCCATCGCGAAGAACTGTTGAAGTCGCCCGAACTGGCGGGCATCAACGGCTTCCTGCGCGACGCCCAGGGCTTCTCGGGCCTCGACATCATCTGGCTGGTCAACGCCAACGGGCTGTGCGTCGCGGCGAGCAACGCGCAAAACGCGCATTCGTTCGTCGGGCTCGACATGCGCTCGCGCAGCTACCTGACCAACGCCCTGCTCGGCGCCTTCGGCGAAGCCTACGGCGTAGGCCGCATGAGCGGCGAGCCGGGCATCTTCATCTCGGCGCCCGTCTATGACGACGGCCTGCTGGTCGGCGCGATCGTCGCCAAGGTCGGCATCGCGCGGCTGCGCCACTGGGTCGCGCACGCCGGCACCTTCGTCACCGACGACAACGGCGTGGTCATCATGGCGCACAACGCGGCGCTCGAAGGCCAGGCCATGCCGAACTCGCGCGTCACTCAGATGAACGCGGCCGAGCGCATGAACACCTATCATCGCGACCAGTTCGCAACCATCCAGATCCAGCCCGTCAAGAGCCAGGTCCGCGGCGACGCGCCGTGGGTGCCGACCGCGATCGCCGATCAACTATTCGACATGCCGGGCCAGCCGATCCCGACGCTCTACCAGTCGCGCGGCGGGTTGAACTCGGGGCTGTCGGCGCACCTCGTCGATCCGCTCATCGCGTGGCCCGAGCTGATGCGCAATCACAAGCGCGATCATCTGCTGGTGTTCCTGACGCTCGCGGGCACGGTGGCGCTCGCCTGGGTCATCACCGTGTCGTATCTGCGCGAGCGGCGCCATCACCGCGCCACCCGCGTGCTGGCCGAGCAGCTGCAGTCGGCGAACACGCTGTTGTCCGCGGAAGCGCGTCATGACGCGCTCACGGGCGCGCTGTCGCGGCGCTATTTCCTCGATCTGCTGCGTCATGAAATCGACCGCGCGCGCACGACGGGCGAGCCGCTGTGCATGGCAATCGCCGATCTCGACCACTTCAAGCAGATCAACGACCGCTTCGGCCACGCGGCGGGCGACCGCGCGCTCGAACACTTCGTCGACACCTGCCGCACCGAGCTGCGCGGCAGCGACGCGATCGGCCGGCTGGGCGGCGAGGAATTCGGCATTCTGCTGCCGACAACACCGCTCGGCACCGGCCTCGAAGTGGTCGAGCGGTTGCGCGTCCGTTTGAAGGCGACGCCGTCGGCGAAGCTGCCGCAGTCGGTCGGCCTGAGCGTGAGCATCGGCATCACGGAACTGTCGGCGGAAGATCTGCCCGAGCGCATCATCAGCCGCGCCGATCAGGCGCTCTATGCCGCGAAACAGGGCGGACGCGACCGCAGCGAGGCCGTGCCGCCCGACGATACCGCGCCGCCCGCGCGCACGCCCGCCAATGCCTGGTGAAGCCAGTCAGCCCGATAACGCCCGATAACGCCCGATGAAGGCCGGTAAGCACGCGCAACGTTCGCTGACCGGTCAGCGATGCACGCTGCATCGCGCACGGCGATGCCGCCGGGCAAGTGGAGCTTAAGCAGGTATCATCGACTTTCATCCGAAAGTTGTGATCACCGCTCTACGCTCCCCCGGAGTTCGCATGAAGGGAAATCTGGTCATCGTCTGCCGCGATCAGGACGCTGACGCCTTCGATCATCTGCTCGCAGAGTACGGCGCGTTTCAGACGCGCCTGTCGTCGACCGCGTGGTATCTGAAGCTGGATGTGGCGCCCGAAGTGATACAGGAAGAAATTCTCTCGCGGCTCGGCAAGTACACGACGCACTACATCTTCGAGGCGGACACGGTGACGTGGAACACCGTGGACAGCGAAGCCGCCGCCGCGCTCAACACGCTCTTCACCGAATAGGCATGCTGCCTGTTTGATCCAACGGCGAAGACGGGGCACCTGCCATCACGCTGCCCCGAGCCCGTTTCCGAATGCCGCGCAGCCGAAGCGCGCGGCCCATCGCACTCACCAGACGATTTCCGACGCGGCCACCGTGCGCGACACCGTTTCCAGCGGGAACGTCATCTGCACGCGCAGGCCTCGCCCGCCGTCTGGCGCATCGTTGTTGCCGATCTGCCATTCGCCGCCCGCACGCCGCACGAGCCGCTCGACGATTGCAAGGCCCAACCCGCTATGGCCATTGCCGCCGCGCGCCGGATCGAGCCGCACGAACGGCCGGCTCGCGTTGATCAGATCCTGTGCGGCGATGCCGCTGCCGTTGTCCGTGACCGCCAGCGTGAAACCCTGCGACGTGCGCGCCGTCGCCACGATGACGGGCGGCGCGCCGTACGCATGCGCGTTGTCGAGCAAGTTGGACAGGATGCGATCGAGCGTGGCGGCGGGCAGCATGAAGCCCGGACCGGCGCGCAGATCCGTTTGCACCGTCGGCGCGCCGCCCGACACTGCGCGATAGCTGCGCACCACGCGCTCGCACTGCGAATCGACTTCGACGGGTTCGCTGCGGTCGCCGCCGTCGTGCGCGAACACCAGAAACTGCTCGACGATATGCGTCATCGAATCGACGTCGCGCACCACGCCGTCGCGCGTCTTCGCATCGTCCATCATCTCGGCGCGCAGCCGCAGACGCGCAAGCGGCGTCTTCAGGTCATGCGCGACGCCCGCCAACATGACCGCGCGATCGTGCTCGGTACGCGCGACCTCCTGCACCATCTGGTTGAAGCCGTGCGTCAGCTGCCGCAATTCACGCGGGCCGCGCTCGCGCACGGGCGGCACGGGCAGGCCGCGCCCGAAGCGCGTCACCGCCTGCGCGAGCGAGCGCAGCGGCTGCTGCAGCTGCCACGCGGCAAAGAGCGCCGCCATCACGCCAGCCGAGAAAATGATGCCGAGCCACAGGACCATCCGGTCGAGCGAGCGCGGCGGCCGCAACGGCTGCACGGGCACGACGATCCAGCTTGGGTCGCTCGCCGCGCGGACCCACAGCGCGGGCGGCTTGCCCGGCGTGCCGACGCGCACCTGCGTCGAGGTGGGCAGACGGTCGCGCACGTCGTCGACGAAACGGTCGAGCGGCGCGGGCAAATTCGACACGTCGGGCGGCACGTCGGCGCTCGCAGGATCGACGAGGCGCACGCGCGAGGGCAGCGGCTGATCCGGCTCGCGCCTGACGTGGTCGCGCACCGCGTCGACGAGGAACACGGCTTCTTCGACGGCGTAGCGCGTCTGCGACTGGTTACGCTCGAAGCGCACTAGCAGATACCACGCGAAATGCGACACCAGCAACACACAGACGACGAGCAGCGCGAGCCGCCCGAACAACGAATCAATTGGACGCCGCATGTTGCTCGCCATCGGGGACGAACACGTATCCGCGCCCGCGCACGGTCTGAATGAAGCGCGGCACCGACGGATCGGTTTCGAGAATGCGGCGCAGGCGCCACACCTGCACGTCGATGCCACGGTCGGTGCCATCGTATTCGGGACCGTGCAGCAGTTCGAGCAGGCGCTCGCGCGTGAGCGTGCGCATCGGGTGATTGACGAAGATCTTCAGGAGCGCGAATTCGCTGCCCGACAACGTGAGCGGCTTGCCTTCCTGATGCAGCGTGCGCGACTGGAAGTCCAGCGTGAAGCGGCCGAACGAGAACGGCTCGCGCTGTTCGGGCGCGGCCGCCGACGGCAGCGTCTTGCGGCGGCGCAACACCGCCTGCACGCGCGCCAGCAGTTCGCGCGGGTTGAACGGCTTGCCGAGGTAGTCGTCAGCGCCGAGTTCCAGGCCGACGATGCGGTCCACGTCGTCCGCACGCGCCGTCAGCATGATGACGGGGATGTCGTCGCCTGACGCGCGCAGCTTGCGCAACGCCGTGAGGCCGTCGACACCGGGCATCATCAGGTCGAGCACGATCAGGTCGGGCCGTTCGCGCTCGATGCGGCGCTCCAGTGAACTGGCGTCGTGCAGCACCGACACTTCGATGCCTTGCCGGGCCAGATAGTCGCGCAGCAGATCGCGCAGTTCGACGTCGTCATCGACGACAAGAATTTGAGTAGCCATGGCTTGGAGTGTAACGCGCGCCCCGCTGCGTTTCCGCCCCTACTGACCCCGAAAGGGTTACCGGGTGTTACCGCGAAAGGCACACGTAATGTCACGTAACTTCCGCAAGCATACGCGTAACACGGCCTCCATTCGATCCCTCTACGCTGTGCCTTACCGAATGCGCGCTGGTCCACTTTCGAGACGGGCGGCATCGTCGGCCAGTTGATCAAGGAGCACAGTAATGTCCAAAAAAACATCACGCTTTCTCGCCGTTGCCGCTGCATCGCTCGCACTGAGTCTCGGGTCCGCCTTCGCCGCGCAGCCGCAAGGCGGCCCCGGCGGTCCCGGCATGGGTCACGGCGGTCCGGGCTGGCACCACGGCGGCTTCATGAAGGAACTGAACCAGTTGCACGGGCAACTGAAACTGAACGCGGATCAGGAAAAGGCATGGCAAGCCGCGCTCGACACGATGAAGCAAAGCCATGAGGCCGAGCGCGCGAACCACGAGCAGATGCGCCAGCAGTTCAAGCAGATGCAGCAGCAACCGATTCTCGACCTGAACGCGATGCACGCCGCGCATCAGCAGATCGAGCAGAAGGACGCGCAACTGCGCGAGCAGACGTCGACGGCATGGCTGAACTTCTATAACGGCCTGAACGACCAGCAGAAGACCACCGTCAGCACCGCGCTCAAGCAGCACTTCGCGAAGATGGAGCAGCGTCATCAGAAGATGCGCGAGCGTTGGGAAAAGCATCAGGGCGACGCTGCGGCGTCGGCGGTGAAACCTTGAGGCGGGTTAGCCGCGTTGCCTGATAGACGCGCAACACAACGCCACGGAAGGCAGCTTCCGTGGCGTTGTTTCATGGGCCTCCGGCAGCACGGGCAGCACGGACGGCATGAACGAAAGCCCCGCCTCGCTCAACGCAGCTGACCGAGGTCGAACAGCAGCACTTCCGCGCCCTCGCCGTTTTCGACCGTGACGCTCGAGGTATCGGTGATCATCGCGGCGTCGCCCGCCTTCAATGCCTCGCCATTGACCGTGACGGTGCCGCGCGCAACGTGCACATACGCCTGACGCCCCGCTGCGAGCGCAAGCTCGTCACGTTCCGCGCCGTCGAAGAGACCGGCGTAGATCGACGCATCGGCGTGGATCGTCACCGCGCCGTCGCGGCCGTCCGGCGCCGCCACGACGCGCAGCCGCCCGCGCTTGTCCGCATCGGTGAAGCGCTTTTCCTCGTAGCCCGGCGCGTCGCCCGCGCGTTTCGGGATGATCCAGATCTGCAGCAGATGCAGCGGGTCTTCCTGCGATCCGTTGAACTCGCTGTGCATCACGCCCGTGCCCGCGCTCATGCGCTGCACGTCGCCGGGGCGGATCGTCGAGCCGTTGCCGAGGCTGTCGCGGTGCGACAGCGCGCCGTCGAGCACATAGGTGACGATCTCCATGTCGCGATGCCCGTGCGTGCCGAAACCCTGCCCCGCAGCAATCCGGTCCTCGTTGATGACGCGCAGCGGACCGAAGTGCATGTGCTCGGGATCGTGGTAATCGGCAAACGAGAAGCTGTGTTTGGCGTTCAGCCAGCCGTGGTTGGCGTGGCCGCGCTCGTCGGAACGACGAATCCTGATCATCTGAATCTCCATGAAAATTGCCGATGACAGGAATGTATGGGCTGCGCCCGCGAGGCACAATCCGCGCCGCCGCACCGGATCGTTTCATAAATGATGGCAATACCCGAAAGCCGCGTGATGCACGCTGCATCGGCCACCGCGGCGCGGCAAGGATGCGCGGCCGCCCGCCGTGACCGCGTGTCGCGCGTGCATGTCTCTGGCGGCAAAGGGCTTTTTCGATGCCGCAAGCACTGGCGTGGCTCGCCGGTTCGGGTAAAATACCGCGCTTTTTGGAATGGGTCGACGCGCGTGCCGCGTCCGGACGGCGCACCCGGCAACGCGGGTCCGGCCGGAACGCAAGGTCACGGGCGCATGGCGCACGAAGCGGACCGGGCAAGGGCGGCGTCGGGCGATGTGGAACAGGCCTGCGGGCCCAAACAATCCGCCGCCGGAACGGGCAGCCTATTTTTGTCCGCCTAGAATGGCGACGGCCGGCCGCACACGGGCTGCGTCACCGCAAGCAGGCACGCGGCGACCGGGAAGTCAGGAGAAACATGAAGAAGTACGCACTGTGCGTGGCGCTCGCCGTGATGGCTTCGGGTGCCATGGCAAAAGAATGGAAAACCGTGCGTATCGGGGTCGACGCCAGCTATCCGCCGTTCGAATCCGTGGCGCCGAGCGGCCAGATGGTCGGTTTCGACGTCGATCTGACCCGTGCGCTGTGCGCGAAGATGAACGTCAAATGCGTATGGATTGCGCAGGATCTCGACGGCATCATTCCGGCGCTAAAGGGCAAGAAGTTCGACATCATCGTGTCGTCGCTGACCGTGACCGACAAGCGCCGCGAGCAGATCGACTTCTCCGACAGGCTGTTCGACGCGCCCGCGCGGATGATCGCGAAGAAGGGCTCGCCGCTGCTGCCGACGGTTGAATCCCTGAAAGGCAAGCACGTCGGCGTCGAGCAGGGCTCGACGCAGGAAGCGTACGCGAACGCGTACTGGGAGCCGAAAGGCGTGACGATCGTGCCTTACCCGAACCAGGATCAGGTCTACGCGGATCTGGCAACCGGGCGTCTCGACGCCGCGCTGCAGGACGAGTTGCAGGCCGACGCGGGCTTCCTGAAAACGCCGCGCGGCAAGGATTTCGCGTGGGCGGGCCCGGAAGTGAAGGACCCGAAGACGCTCGGCGAAGGGACGGCCATCGGCGTGCGCAAGGAAGACGGCGAGTTGAAGGCGAAGCTGAACAAGGCGCTTGCCGAGCTTCACCAGGACGGTACGTTCACGAAGCTCGAAAAGCAGTATTTCGACGTCGATATTTACCAGAGCCGGTAACAGGCACTGAAAATCCGCTGCATCGCCTCAGATGCGGCGCAAGCTCGGGGCTGGCCCGGATGGGCCAGTCTGCAGGCTTCGTAATAAAGTCGGACCGAGAGCAACAACGCAGTAGAACAAGGCAGGAAAACGCGCTGCCGGCCAGCCAGGTAGTACCGGCCAGGCAGTCATGATTCGCACAGCGGCATGCTGTGCGCCGCACGGGGAACATCGAAGGCATCCGCCTTCGGACGAACCGCAGCAGCGTACGGAGTGCCGCGTCTTTCGCGGCGCCCGGGAGCGTCGTCAAGGACCCACTATGTTCTTTCAAGGCTACGGCCCGCTCATCTTTGCCGGCACGGTGCAAACCGTGAAGCTGGCAATCCTGTCGCTCGCATTCGCGTTCGTGCTCGGCCTGCTCGGCGCGGCCGCGAAGCTGTCGAAGAACAGGATCACACAGGGCGCCGGCACGGTCTACACGACGCTGATTCGCGGCGTCCCCGATCTCGTGCTCATGCTGCTGCTCTTCTACAGCATCCAGATCTGGCTGAACAACCTCACCGACATGCTCGGCTGGGATCAGATCGACATCGATCCATTCGTCGCCGGCGTCGCCGTGCTCGGCTTCATCTACGGCGCGTATTTCACCGAGACGTTCCGCGGCGCGTTTCTCGCCGTGCCGCGTGGCCAGCTTGAAGCGGGCGCCGCGTACGGCATGACGGGCTGGCAGGTATTCACGCGGATCATGTTCCCGCAGATGATGCGCTTCGCGCTGCCGGGCATCGGCAATAACTGGCAGGTGATGGTCAAGGCGACGGCGCTCGTGTCGATCATCGGCCTCGCGGACGTCGTCAAGGCGGCACAGGATGCCGGCAAGGGCACGCTGCGGTTCTTCTTCTTCACGCTGATGGCGGGCGCCATCTATCTGCTCATCACGACGGTCTCGAACTTCGTGCTGATGTACCTCGAAAAACGCTACTCGACTGGCGTGCGCAAGGCGGAACTATGATCGAGCTGATCCACGAATACTGGCGCAACTATCTGTATACGGACGGCTACCGCTTCACGGGCGTTGCAATCACGTTGTGGCTGCTGGTCGTATCCATTGGCCTTGGCTTCTGTCTGTCGGTGCCGCTCGCCGTCGCGCGCGTGTCGAAGAAGAAGTGGCTGTCGAGCCTGGTCTGGCTGTATACGTATATCTTCCGTGGCACACCGTTGTACGTGCAACTGTTGCTCTGCTACACGGGCCTGTATAGCCTGGAGATCATCCGCTCGAATGAGCTCACCAACGCGTTCTTCCGCGACGGCATGCACTGCACGCTACTCGCGTTCACACTGAACACCTGTGCGTACACGACGGAGATTTTCGCGGGCGCGATCAAGGCGACGCCGTACGGCGAGATCGAGGCCGCGCGCGCGTACGGCATGTCGCAGTTCACGCTGTATCGCCGTGTGATTCTGCCGTCGGCGCTGCGCCGCGCACTGCCGTACTACAGCAACGAAGTGATCCTCATGCTGCACGCCACCACGGTCGCCTTCACCGCGACGGTGCCCGACATCCTGAAGATCGCGCGCGACGTCAACTCGGCAACGTATCGTTCGTTCGACGCGTTCGGCATCGCCGCCCTGCTCTACCTGATCATCTCTTTTGGGCTCGTCTGGCTGTTCCGCCGCGCCGAGCGCCGCTGGCTCGCTTATCTGCGCCCGCAAGGCAAGTAAGGCGCCGACCATAGCAAGTCAAGGACCCCGATGAACACTCCCGCTACACCGCAAATGCTTTTCGTCGACAACCTGCACAAGCAGTACGGCGACAACGAAGTTCTCAAGGGCGTCACGCTGCGCGCGAACCGCGGCGACGTCATCAGCGTGATCGGCTCGTCCGGCTCGGGCAAGAGCACGATGCTCCGCTGCATCAACTTTCTCGAGCAGCCCAACGCCGGGCGCATCTTCGTCGAAGGCAAGGAGATCCGCACGCTGAAGGACAAGCACGGCGCGTTGCGCGTGTCGGACCCCAAGCAGTTGCAGAAGATGCGCACCAGGCTTTCCATGGTGTTCCAGCACTTCAACCTGTGGACGCACATGACGGTGCTCGAGAACATCATCGAAGCGCCGCTGCATGTGCTCGGCATTCCGCGTAAGGAAGCCGAGGATCGCGCCCGCACGTATCTGGAGAAAGTCGGTCTCGCGCCGCGTCTCGAGAAGCAGTATCCGTCGCATCTCTCGGGCGGCCAGCAGCAGCGCGTGGCGATCGCCCGCGCGCTGACGATGAACCCCGACGTGATGCTGTTCGACGAGCCCACGTCGGCACTGGACCCGGAACTCGTCGGCGAAGTGCTGAAGGTCATGCAGACGCTCGCCGAGGAAGGCCGCACGATGATCGTCGTCACCCACGAAATGGCCTTCGCGCGCAACGTGTCGAATCACGTGATGTTCCTGCATCAAGGACGCGTCGAAGAAGAAGGCCGCCCTGACGAAGTGTTCAGGAACACGAAGAGTGAGCGTCTGAAGCAGTTCCTCTCGGGAAGCCTGAAATAAGGCTGCAATGTAGTTTATGTAGTATTACAGGGCGCTTACCGGGCGCCCTTTTTCATTACTGCGCGGCGTCGCCCTCGCCTTCCTGCAAGCCCTAAAGCTTCGTCATCCCAACATCTGCGCGAATGGTCGCTAAAACGCGCCTACTCCCGACGATTCTCTCCGTCAATAGTGGCAATCCTTGACGCAAGTCATTAACAACGGTGTGTCCCTTGCGCGACAAGGCGTAGACGGGCCTTCGCAGCGCTCTGCCCGCCACTTGTCCCATATTGGTATTGCAATTTAGAGACATCTTTACCGAGCATCACTAATTTATTCGCCAACCGAAGGGTATTTTGCTAAATTAGTAACGAAAGTAGCAAAACAAAGTTCAAGAAAAGTAGTTTCACTTCAAAACGAACGAACAGGAGATACCGGTCGCGAGGGATCGGCATGACGATCAGACAGCCAGAAAGGCTGCACGTCGACATCAGAACCGGTCACCGCGCATCTCCCTGGAAAAGATTCCTGCTCGGCGCTGCTGGCGTCCGGGCACCACTCGCAGTACTGGCTTTACTTTTTGACAGGGTATGGAGGAGAAGATGAAGAAAGCTTTGGCTGCCGCAGCGCTGCTGACTTTCGGCGTTGCCGCACACGCACAGAGCAGCGTGACGCTGTACGGGCGTCTGGACGCTGGTCTGGAGTACATGTCGGGTGTGCCGACGAACCCGAACGCAGCGGGTGTCGCACAGAGCAGTTCGCACCGCTTCCGCGCAGAAAGCGGCGACTGGGGTACCAGCCTGTGGGGCTTGAAGGGTGCTGAAGATCTGGGCGGCGGCTACAAGGCCGTGTTCCAGTTGGAAGGCTCGTTCAACACGATGACGGGTGCTGGCCCGGGCGGCGGCGGTCTCTTCAATCGTTGGGCAACCGTCGGCTTCGCAAGCGACCAGTACGGTACGTTCACGATGGGCCGCATGCTGTTCATCTCGAACGGCGTGTGGGACTTCGATCCCTTCGGTCAGTCGAACTGGTCGTCGGCATCGTTGGTGCGTGGCCGCAACTGGCCGCAATCGAGCAACAACGTAGCCTACCAGTCGCCGAAGATCGCTGGCCTTGACTTCTACGGCCAATACGCGCTGTCGAATGCGACGAACTGGAACGGTAACGGCACGACCGCTCAAGGTCGCGAAGCCGGTGCGCAAGTCACGTACACGTCGTCGCTCTTCCAGGTTCGCGGTATCTATGACGAAATCCGCAACCCGGCAAACGGTGGCCTGAACGACTCGTACAACTTCTCACGCGAGTACACGGCTGCATTCAACGTGTTCCTCGGCCAGTTCAAGATTCAGGGCGCGTACCAGGCAATTCGCACGTCGGGCATCACGGCAGCAACGCCGGGCACGCCGACCACGCTCGATCACGAATGGGGTGGCGTGACGTGGCAAGCAACGCCGGCAGCAGCGCTGATCGGCGCGGTCTACCACGTGAACGGCAACAATGGCGCGGGCAACGCGACGATCTACACGCTGGGTGGCTCGTACAACCTGTCCAAGCGCACGCTGTTCGACCTCCAGGTCGCAACGGTCCAGAACAGCAAGACGGCTAACTACGGCCTGAACGCCAACCCGGCGGGCAACACCGTGGCTTCCGACAACCCGCTGATCGGCCACAGCCAGACGGGCGTGTACGCAGGTATCCAGCACTCGTTCTAATCGAACGGTGCAAACAGAACAGCTGTAACAGAAACGGTTTTCACGCTGCTGCGAGAGGCGCGTATCGGTGCGATGTCCGAAAGGGTGTCGCACCTTTTTTTATTTCTGCGCGATAAAGCGCAAGCGCGTTATCCATGTCGCGCGGGCATGTCGCTCAGGCACTTCGCTCGTGCAGAAAAGCACCGGCGCGGTGCAACGCCGATGCTTCTTTTTCGAGAATCATTTTCTAACGACGGGCGCAACGCCCGCACTGAAGCTCAGACAGCCGCTTCGTTCTCCTCGCCCGTACGAATGCGGATCACACGCTCCACGTCAGCGACGAAAATCTTGCCGTCGCCGATCTTGCCCGTGCGCGCCGCGCCGATGATCGCATCGATCACCTGATCGCATTGATCGTTTGCGACGACGACTTCGATCTTCACTTTCGGCAGGAAATCGACGACGTATTCGGCGCCGCGATACAGCTCGGTATGTCCTTTCTGGCGGCCAAAGCCTTTGACTTCGGTAACGGTCAGCCCGGTCAGGCCGACTTCGGCGAGCGCTTCGCGGACTTCGTCGAGCTTGAAGGGTTTGATGACGGCGGTAATGCGTTTCATGGCGGGCCTCGTCTCGGTTCGGAAAAAGGAAGGTTCGGATGCGTTGATTCTACGCCGCAGCGCACACGTTGCCAGCACCGGCCATGGCAACGCGTGCAGTAAGCCGCGCTCAACGGCAGATAAAGACTGATTTCAGGCGGCTTTGTCCGGAACGGTTGCGAGGTCATCGGTCCAGACGGCCGCTTCCGAATCGCTCGGCGCGCGCCAGTCGCCGCGCGGCGACAGCGAACCACCCGAGCCGACCTTCGGCGAATTCGGCACGCAACTGCGTTTGAACTGGCTCGTCTTGAAGAAGCGCCACAGGAAGATGCCGAGATTGCGCTTGATCGCGGCAATATCGTATTCGTTGCGCTCCACATGCGCGCCTTCCGGCCAACCGCCCTGCTCTTTGTCGCGCCACGCGTGCAGCGCGAGAAACGCGACTTTCGACGGCGAAAAGCCGTAACGCAGGATGTAGAACAGATTGAAGTCCTGCAGTTCGTATGGCCCGATGAACGACTCCGTCTTCTGCTCGATCGCGCCGGCCGATTTGCCCGGCACGAGCTCAGGGCTGATTTCCGTGGCAAGCACGTTGAGCAGCGTGTCCGAGCCGCTCTTGCCGACGGCGCCCGTCTCCGCGACCCAACGCACCAGATGCGTGATCAGCGTCTTCGGCACGCTCGCGTTCACGCTGTAGTGCGACATGTGATCGCCTACGCCGTATGTGCACCAGCCGAGTGCCAGCTCGCTCAGATCGCCCGTGCCGATCACGATGCCGTTGTGAAAATTGGCGAGACGGAACAGATGGTTCGTGCGCTCGCCCGCCTGCACGTTCTCGAAGGTGATGTCGTACTTCGCCTCGCCCGCCGAATAGGGATGGCCGAGGTCGTTCAGCATCTGCTCGCAGCTTGGCCGGATATCGATTTCCATCGCCGTGCAGCCGACCACGCTCATCAGTTCGCGCGCCTGCTTGAGCGTGCGGTCGCTGGTGGCGAAGCCCGGCATCGTCACGCCGATGATGTTGGTGCGCGGCAGCTTCAGACGGTCCATCGCCTTCGCGCAGACGAGCAGCGCATGCGTCGAGTCGAGCCCGCCCGACACGCCGATCACCACCTTCTGGATATTCGACGCCGACAGCCGCTGCACGAGCGCCTGTACCTGAATGTTGTAGACCTCGTTGCAACGCTCGTCGCGGCGGCGCGAATCGGCGGGCACGTACGGAAAGCGCTCGACCTTGCGCGCAAGCGGCAGCGCCTGTGCCGCGTCGTGCCCGATCGCGAAGCGCACGATCTGGAACTTCGCCGCTTCATCTTTGTGCCGCTGCACCGACATGCCGAAGGTGGTCTGCCGCATGCGTTCGTGCGAAAGCCGTTCGAGATCGACGTCGGCGAAAATCATGTGCGAGTCGTCGAGAAAGCGTTCGGACTCGGCGAGCATCTCGCCGTTCTCGTAGATCAGCGCCTGGCCGTCCCAGGCCATATCCGTCGACGATTCGCCGCGTCCCGCCGACGTGTACAGATACGCCGCGAGACAGCGCGCCGACTGCTGGCCGACGAGCTGATGCCGGTAGCCCGACTTGCCGACCACGACGTTCGACGCCGACAGGTTCACCAGCACGGTCGCGCCCGCGAGCGCCGCGAACGACGACGGCGGAATGGGCACCCACACGTCCTCGCAGATCTCGACGTGGAAGCGGAAGTCCGGCACGTCGGTCAGTTCGAACAGCAGCGACGCGCCGAACGGCACGCGCTGGCCGAGCAGTTCGATATCGCGCGCGACGGCGCTGTCGGCGGGTGTGTACTGGCGCGCCTCGTAGAACTCGCCGTAGTTCGGCAGATACGTCTTCGGCACCGCCCCCAGCACGACACCGCGCGCGACGACGATCGCGCAGTTGTACAGGCTGTGGTCCACCTGCAGCGGCATGCCGACGATCAACGCAATGGGCAGCGTCTTCGACGCGTCGACGATCTTTGCCAGCGCGGTCTTGCATGCATCGAGCAGCGCGCGCTGATGGAAGAGGTCGTCGCAGGTATAGGCGGGCAGGCCGAGCTCGGGGAACGCGACGAGCGCCGCGCCTTTTGCTGCGGCCTCGCGCGCTAGCGCTAGCGTCTCGTCGGCATTGAAGGCCGGATCGGCGACGCGGCAGCGCGGCACGCCCACCGCGACACGTGCAAAACGGTGCGAATACAGGTTGAAGAAGTTGCCTTTCATGTCCGGGATTCCTAATGCGCGCGAACGGTGAGAAACGCTCGCGCGCGAAACAGCTGCTATCGATCAGCGTAGATGATAAGCCGTAAGCGCATTCAAGGTCTCGATCGCGTGTGCCGGCAGGCCACGCCGCGCACTACGGGCGCGCATTTGCTTTAACATGGCCGTTCGCCGCGCTGCCCACGGGCCTGCGCCCGGTACCGTTGCATCCGGGCGCAAGCAAAAAAAGGCGCGCGACATTCGCCTATCAGCCTTATCCGATCCTGACGCGCCGCGAATCTGCGGAAGAGCACGGATCGCCAACGGTCGAACAGATTGAACCAGGAACGTTTTGATTACCGCGCAGGCATTCTCGCTTCGCCGCTCGAAGTCGATGCCGCCGAATGGAATGCACTGCTCAACCAGCAGGCGCAACCCACTCCATTCCTGCGCCACGAATTCCTGAGCGCACTACACGCGACGCGATGCGCCGTCGCGGATACGGGTTGGGCGCCGCAATTCGTCACGCTGACCGATCCGCGCACGGACAAGCTGGCAGCAGCTGCGCCCGTCTACGCAAAAGGACACTCGTACGGCGAGTACGTGTTCGACTGGGCGTGGGCCGACGCGTACAAGCGCAATGGCCTGCCCTACTATCCGAAGCTGCTGTGCGCGGTACCCTTCACGCCTGTGCAGGGCACGCGCCTGATTGCCGCCGACGCGCACGCGCTGCGCCATCTCGCCGCGACGCTCGTGGCGTTCGCGGAACAGGCCGACGTGTCGTCGCTGCATGTGCTGTTTCCGACCGAAAGCGAAGCGCAAGCGCTGACCGATCTCGGCATGATGCTGCGCGAGGGCGTGCAGTTTCACTGGCTCAACGACGGCTATCGCAACTTCGACGACTTCCTCTCGACCCTCGAACAGAAGAAGCGCAAGAACATCCGCGCCGAGCGGCGCAAGGTGCGCGACGCGGGCGTCACGTTCCGGCGCCTGCTCGGCGAAGACATCCGCGACGCCGACTGGCGCTTCTTCAGCAAGTGTTATCGGCAGACGTACCGCGAACACTTTTCGAGTCCGTATCTGAATCTCGACTTCTTCCGGATGATCGGCGCGTCGATGCCGGAAAATCTGATGATGGTGATCGCGGAGTACGAAGGCAAGCCGATCGCGAGCTCGCTCGTCGTCTACCAGCGTGACGGCGCGAACGCGGGCGGCACGCTGTATGGCCGCTACTGGGGCGCGCTCGAACACGTCCCCTGCCTGCACTTCGAAACCGCGTACTATCAGCCGCTGGAGTTCTGCATCGAGCAGAAGCTGGGCGTGTTCGAAGGCGGCGCGCAGGGCGAGCACAAGATGGCGCGCGGCTTCATGCCCACCGTCACGCGCTCGACGCACTGGCTCGCGCATCCCGCGTTTTCGGACGCTGTCGGGCACTTTCTCGACAACGAAAAGAATCATATTCACGCGTATGTCGACGAACTGCGCGAACACAATCCGTTCAAGGAATAACGAGGAACAGGCGCGCGCCATGCCGTGGTTTCTGTATCTGATCGAATGCTCGGACGGCAGCGTCTACACGGGCATCGCCACCGACGTCCAGGCCCGTTTCGACAAGCATTGCAGCGGCACGGGCGCGCGCTATACGCGCTCGCGCAAGCCGGTGCGGCTGCTGGCGTCGTTCGAACTGGCCGACCGTTCGAGCGCGTTGCGCGCCGAATACCGCGTCAAGCAACTTGCGGCAGCGCGGAAATGGGAACTGGCGTCCGGTACGCGGACGCTCGAATCCGTGCTGCCTGCTGTGATCGAGGAAGTCGCGGCTGACGATCCGGCGGCTGACGATCCGGCGCCCGGCGATCCGGCGGCCGGCGACCCGGAGACCTGACGCGGCGTGGCTTGTCCGTCGCGTGCAACAGTGTTTTCAGGATAAGCGTCTGGACGCCGTTTCGACTCGAACAGATACTTTCGTCATTGCAACGGCGCCGCGCATCCGAAACCCGGCGACGCCTCGACACCCGACGCGATACCCAGACCTCTTGAGGTGAAAAAATGGACGAAAGAAAGCGTGACAGCATGATTGCGTATTTGCGCCGCCGCATGGCGAAGGTAGGCATCAAGGTGGCCGACCTGGCCGCGGCGCTTGCCGAGGAACGCCGGCGTCAGCAATCGGTGCGTTATCGCAGCCCGTTTGGCGAAACGTGGGACGGCAACGGCGCGATGCCCCAGTGGCTCAGCAACGCCGTCAGCGCCGGGCAATCGCCGGAACACTTTGCGGTCGACAAGCCGGCCAAAAAGGTCAAGCAGGAACGCCCGTCGGTGGACTGGCGCAACGACCCGTTTGCGGGTAGCCGCCTCGCGACCATCAGCCCGCGCTAACGCGCCGGGTCGCCCGGTCCACCCGCGAGTTTCGCGGGTCCACCCGGTGCCCGGACCGTAGCGTGCAAAAAAAGACGCTCCCGAAGGAGCGTCTTTTTGCATTCAGGCTCGAAAAACGCGCGACTTACTTCTTGTAGTTCGCGGCGCCTTCCGTGATTTCCTTGTGCGCGGCGTCGATGCCCGCCCAGCCTTCCACCTTGACCCACTTGCCCTTTTCGAGCGCCTTGTATTGCTCGAAGAAGTGCTTGATCTGGTCCTTCAGATATTGCGGCACGTCGTCGATCGACTTCAGGTCCGCCGTCATCGGGCAGATCTTGTCGTGCGGCACGGCGATCAGCTTCGCGTCGACGCCCGACTCGTCCGTCATCTGCAGCATGCCCAGCGCGCGTGCGCGCACCACCGAGCCCGCCAGCAGCGGGAACGGCGTGATCACCAGCACGTCGACGGGGTCGCCGTCACCCGACAGCGTCTGCGGAATGAAGCCGTAGTTCGCGGGATAACGCATGCCCGTGCCGATGAAACGATCGACGACGAGCAGGCCCAGATCCTTGTCGGCCTCGTACTTCACCGGATCGCTTTGCGCCGGGATTTCGATGATGACGTTGAAGTCTTGCGGGAGGTCTTTACCAGGGGGAACGTGATTGAAGCTCATGGCGCTCTCTGATCAGGAAGAAATGGGAATAAGGCGCACGGCGCGCACTGCATCCCCATACGGGACGCAGCGCCGCAACCCGGACACGGCGGAATGCGCCATTATAGCCAATCGGCCGATGACACCCGCGTGGCGATCGGCGCGATAATCATCGAACGCGTGTGACCGTACCGGGCAGCCGCGCATCTGGCCGGCCGCTGTGCGCCGCCAAACCCTGCGCGACGCAACCGCCCTCGCCTGTCTTTTTCGTCATTTCTTCGTTGTTTCTTTCGTTGTCCGCCTGACCGCCCAACCGGGCAAGGAGCATGTGTGGAAGAAGCGAAACACTTCATCGGCGGTGAATGGACCGCGTCGTCGAACGGGGAGACGATCCCCGTCATCGATCCCTCCGACGGCCAGCCGTTTGCCACGCTAGCGCGCGGCACAGCCGCCGACATCGACACCGCAATCCAGTCCGCGCGCCGCGCCTACGAAGGCGCATGGGGCGCCGTGAGCGCCGCCGAGCGCGGACGCCTGCTGTACCGGCTGTCGATGCTCGTCGCCGCCTGCCACGAGGAACTGGCGCAACTCGAAGCGCGCGACACGGGCAAGCCGCTCAAGCAGGCGCGCGGCGACGCGGCCGCGCTGGCGCGCTACTTCGAGTTCTACGCGGGTGCCGCCGACAAGCTGCACGGCGAAACGCTGCCCTATCAGAACGGCTACACGGTCTTCACGATCCGCGAGCCGCATGGCGTGACGGGTCATATCGTGCCGTGGAACTATCCGATGCAGATCTTCGGGCGCAGCGTCGGCGCGGCGCTCGCGGCGGGCAATGCGTGCGTCGTGAAGCCCGCCGAAGATGCGTGTCTGTCCGTGCTGCGCGTCGCCGAGCTGGCGGCCGAGGCCGGCCTGCCTGCAGGCGCGCTCAATATCGTCACCGGCTTCGGCCATGAAGCGGGCGCCGCGCTCGCGCGCCATGCCGGCATCGACCACATCTCGTTCACCGGCTCGCCCGACACGGGCAAGCTCGTCACGCAGATGGCCGCCGAAAACCACGTGCCCGTCACGCTCGAACTGGGCGGCAAGTCGCCGCAAATCGTCTTCGCGGACGCCGATCTCGACGCCGCGCTGCCCACGCTCGTCAACGCGATCGTGCAGAACGCCGGGCAAACCTGCTCGGCGGGCAGCCGCGTGCTGATCGAGCGGAGCATTTACGAGCCGCTGCTCGACCGCCTCGCCACCGCGTTCAATGCATTGCGCGTCGGTCCGGCGCATGCGGACCTCGATTGCGGGCCGCTGATCAGCGCGAAACAGCAACGCCGCGTATGGGATTTCCTCTCCGACGCGCAGCATGACGGCATTCCGATGGCAGCGCACGGCGAAGTGATTGCGGAGGCGCCGGAAACCGGCTTCTATCAGGCGCCGACCTTGTTGCGCGACGTGCCGCCCGCGCATCGGCTCGCGCACGAAGAGGTGTTCGGCCCCGTACTCGCCGCGCTGCCCTTCGCCGACGAAGACGAGGCGCTCACGCTTGCCAACGGCACGCCCTACGGACTCGTCGCAGGCGTCTGGACGCGCGATGGCGGCCGGCAGATGCGGATCGCGCGCCGCGTGCGCTCGGGGCAGGTCTTCATCAACAACTATGGCGCGGGTGGCGGCGTCGAATTGCCGTTCGGCGGCGTCAAGCATTCGGGACACGGCCGCGAGAAGGGCTTCGAAGCGCTGTACGGCTTCACGGTGCTGAAGACCGTCGCGATCCGGCACGGCTGAGGCACGGCTCACTCACGACAACCCAGCGTTTTTGCACCTACAACAACAGGAGACATCATGCGGTTGACCGGCAAAACGGCCATCGTCACGGGCGGCGGCTCGGGCTTCGGCGAAGGCATCGCGAAGACCTATGCGCGCGAAGGCGCGAACGTCGTCGTCAACGACCTGAACGGCGCGGCGGCCGAACGCGTCGCCAGCGAAATCGCACTGGCGGGCGGCAAGGCCATCGCCGTCGCGGGCGACGTGACGCGGGCAAGCGACTGGAGCGCGCTGCGCGCCGCCGCGATCGAGGACTTCGGCAGCGTGCAGATCGTCGTCAACAATGCAGGCACCACGCATCGCAACAAGCCCGTGCTCGACGTCACGGAAGACGAGTTCGACCGCGTGTACGCCGTCAACGTGAAGAGCATCTACTGGAGCGTGCATGAGTTCGTGCCGTACTTCCGCGAGCAAGGCGGCGGCGTGTTCGTCAATATCGCGTCGACGGCGGGCGTGCGGCCGCGCCCGGGACTCGTCTGGTACAACGGCAGCAAGGGCGCGGTGATCGTCGCGAGCAAGGCGCTGGCCGTCGAGCTTGGGCCGGATCGCATCCGCGTGAACTGCGTGAACCCGGTGATCGGCGAGACGGGTTTGTTGAAGGAGTTCATGGGCGTCGACGACACGCCGGAGAACCGGCAGAAGTTTCTGGCGGGCATCCCGCTGGGCCGCTTCTCGACCCCGCAGGACATCGCGAACGCCGCGCTCTATCTCGCATCCGATGAAGCCGAGTTCATCACGGGCGTGTGTCTCGAAGTGGACGGCGGACGCTGCGTGTAGCGCAACGGGCGGCGCGCGCGCCTCGCACCGCCCACGAAAATGCGCCTTAACCTTTGAAAACTCAGTGTTTTCCCCGACGCTGGGCGGCTATTCAGCGCGCGTTGAAAGTTTAGAATCGCGAACTGGCGGTACGACATTTCCACAATAACGAGCTTTGCGTAAGACCAGCGTGAAGCGCTGCCGCGCCGACGCCGGTCGATAGGAGACAAGCGTGTCCAGTCCTGCGAATCCGCTCCACCATCCCGGCGCAGGCGCGCCGCCTTCCACCTTTGAAGAGGCGACCTACAGAAAAGTCGCCTGGCGTCTGACGCCGCTGTTGATGCTCAGCTATGTCGTCGCTTACCTGGACCGCGTGAACGTCGGCTTCGCGAAGCTCGGCATGAGCGCGGACCTGGGCCTTTCCGACGCCGTCTATGGCTTCGGGGCGGGGATATTCTTCATCGGTTATTTCATCTTCGAAGTGCCGAGCAATGTCATTCTGCATCGCGTCGGCGCGCGGGTCTGGATTGCGCGGATCATGGTGACGTGGGGCATCGTGTCGATGCTGACGATGTTCGTCACCACGCCGACGATGTTCTACGTGATGCGCTTTCTGCTGGGCCTGGCGGAGGCGGGTTTCTTCCCCGGCATCATTTTGTATCTGACCTACTGGTATCCGGCGCACCGGCGCGGGCGCATGACGACCTGGTTCATGACGGCGATTGCGATTTCGGGCGTGGTCGGCGGGCCGATTTCCGGCTACATCCTGAAGGCGTTCGACGGCGCGAACGGCTGGCATGGCTGGCAGTGGCTTTTCCTGCTCGAAGGGATACCGTCGATTGTCGTCGGCATTCTGGTGTTCGTCGTGCTCGACGACCGCATTTCGAAGGCGAAGTGGCTGACGCAGGAAGAGCGCGAGCTGCTGGAGCGCAACATCGCTGCCGAGGACGCGACGAAGGAAGATCATGCTATCGGCAAGGTGATGCTGAGTCCGCGCGTGCTGATGATGAGCCTGATCTATTTTTCGTTCGTGATGGGGCTGTATGGCGTGAGCTTCTGGCTGCCGACCATTATCAAGTCGACGGGTGTCACTGACGCGTTCACGATCGGGTTGTTGTCGGCGATTCCGTTTGCTGCTGCCGTTGTGGCGATGGTGTTCGTCGCGCGTAGTGCCGACCGCACGCGAGAGCGCCGCTGGCACGTTGCCGTTCCGGGCTTTGTCGGGGCCCTTGGGCTGGTGCTTTCGGTCGTATGGGCGCAGAACACGACGCTTGCGATGGCCGGGCTTACGCTGGCTACGATGGGTATTCTGACTACGCTGCCTCTGTTTTGGAGTTTGCCTACGTCGTTTCTTGCTGGCACGGGTGCGGCCGCTGGGATTGCGCTGATTAATTCCATTGGGAATCTGGCCGGGTTTCTTAGCCCGTATGCAGTGGGCTGGCTCAAGCAGGCTACCGCGGGGAATGCGGCTGGGATGTATATGCTCGCGGCGTTTATGGTGCTTGGCGGGGTGTTGGCCGTTAGTGTGCCTTCCAGGCTGGTGAATAGGTAAGCATTGCCGGTGCTTTTGACGGTTTTGGTTTGCCTGTGCTTTTTGCTGGCGTCCGCGATTCGTTAGCGTGCTTCAGGCGTCGCCGTTCGGGGTGTTGGCCTTTGCTTTCGCTGGCATCCGCGCATTGTTAGCGTGCTTTAGGCATCGCCGTTCGGGGTGTTGGCCTTTGCTTTCGCTGGCATCCGCGTATTGTTAGCGTGCTTTAGGCATCGCCGTTCGGGGTGTCGGCCTTTGCTTTCGCTGGCATCCGCGCATTGTTAGTGTGCTTCACGCGTCGCCCCTGTGCGGGGCGGCACCTACTTTTCTTTGCCGCCGCA
>NZ_JAGUUD010000140.1:0-17699 GCF_020177535.1 Paraburkholderia sp. XV
CCCCGCACAGGGGCGACGCCTGAAGCAAGCTAACAATTCGCGGATGCCAGCGAAAAGCGAAAGCGAAAGCAAAAGCAAAGGCAAAAGCAAAAGCAAAACCAGCCCGCGCCGCAAAGGCGCCACAAAAAAATCACTGCGGCAAAACCTCCCCTTTCGTCTCCTTAGCAAACGGAATCACAAGCAAACCGACAACAAACGCAACCGCCGTCAACGCAACAGGCACCCCAAGCGTATGCATGCTGAGCACAGCCGCCCCGAGCAGAAAATTCACCCCCGCCCCGACAAACCGCCCAAACGAAGTACAAAAAGCAAAAGCGGTTGCGCGAACGCGCGTTTCGAACAACTCCGGCAGCCACAGGCTAAACAGCGCGAAATTCCCACCAAAGAACCCAAGCACAAACAGCCACGCAATAAACGGCGCTAACCCGTTAGGCAAATAGAAAGCCCATCCAAAGCTTCCAATAATCGCCACCGCCATCCCGGCAAAATACACCGCCAGCGTCTTCTTACGCCCAAACCGCTCAGCAAGCGGCGGCAACGCAAGACACCCAAGAATCGTCCCGATCGACAGCAACCCCGTCGCGATCGAAGCCATCTTCAACGCCTCAGGCTTCGCCATGCCAGCCCGCGTCGCAAGTTGAATGACGGCCGACGGCTCATACACAGCACCCGCCCACAACCCAATAATCGCGATCGTCAACAGCGCACACATCACCCAGGTACGGCGCCGATACGTCGGCCCAAAAATCTCGCGCATCGGGCTCGCACGCACCGCATCGCGCGACTCGGCCCGTTGCCATTTGTCCGACTCCTTCACCCGCGTGAGAATCATGATCGCAACGACCACGGGCACGGCGCCCGTCAGGAACATCGCGCGCCAGCCGAAATGCACGCCAATCGTGTAGTTCAACGCGGCAGCCAGGAAAAAGCCCGCGTAGTAACCCGTCTGCAGATACCCCGCGCCCATCTTGCGGCGATCCTCCGGCCACGCCTCGGCCACATAGGTCCCCGCCAACGCCCATTCGCCGCCAATGCCCACCCCCGCAATGAAGCGATAAATGCCCAACTCCCACACGTTGTGCGCCGTCGCCGACAGCCCGGTGAAGATCGCAAACGTAAAGATCGTGCCCGCCAGCACCTTCGTGCGGCCAAATCGGTCCGCAAGCGGCCCCCAGATGAACGACAACCCCCAACCCACCAGGAACAGCGCAAACAGAATCGAACCGGCAAGTCCAATGTTCGCGGGCGTCGCCGCATAACCCGAGCGCGGCAGCAACTCCGTCAGCGCCGGCGTCAGCACCAGCGCATAAATGAACGAATCCATCCCGTCCAGCGTCCATCCCGCCCACGCCCCCCAAAAACCGGCGATCTGCGACCGGTTGAGCGGCGTCTTCTGCCGCACGGTTCCCGCACGGTCCGATATCGAAGAATTCAACATGCTCCTGCTCCTCCATGTACTACGGTTGGATTGGGTAACCGTCACGGCACGACATCCCTGTTGCGTGCGGGCCGCCGCATGCAAGAGAACACGCGCGTCAGCGCCGTGCCTTTTTGAAAACCCCGGGTTTGCCCGCTAGAAATTCGTCGTTTTTATATATAATATTTGATGTCATGAACAACGCAACCGGTGGTTTTCCCCTGGACAGCGCCCCGCGCGTCCCCCTGCTGCCCACGGCACATGAGCCGCGGCCCAGCACTTCGCGTGTGATCGCGGAGGCGCTGCGCACGGCGATCGTCGAAGGCACGCTTCAGCCTGGCGCGCCGCTGCGCCAGGACGCGATCGCGCGGCACTTCTCGGTCAGCGCAATTCCCGTGCGCGAGGCGCTGCGTCAGCTGGAAAGCGAAGGCTGGGTGAAAGTCGAACTGAACAAGGGCGCGAGCGTCGCGCAGCTCACGCCCGCCGAAGCGCGCGAAATCTACGAGATCCGTTCGGCGCTCGAAAGCCTCGCCATCGCACTGGCCATTCCGAATCACACGTCCGAGTCGCTGCGCGAAGCGGCGGCCCTCTGCAAGGCCGCCGAGAGCGAACCGGACCCCACACGCTACGTGGCGCGCAACGAAGCGTTCCACACCGCCCTGTATGCACCCGCCAACCGCCCTCAGCTCGCGGAGATGATCGCGGCGCTGCACCGGCGCGGCGAGCGCTATCTGAGACTGAAATTCGGCTTGCCCGCATACAAGGGCGAATCCGATGCCGAACACCTGGACATCCTTGCCGCCGTCGAGCGCAAGGACATCGCCGCCGCCCAGTCGCTCATCTCCGCTCACCTGCTGGGCACGGGCGAACTGGTCTATCGTTTCTTGACGGAACGCGCGCAGGCGGAAGCCGCCGCAGCCACGCCGCGCAGAAAGCGCGGGCGGCCCGCGCGCACTCCAACCACTATCGGGAGTTGAAGCACCGATGAATCAGCGAATCGAATCAGCCAGGCTCGAGCTGGCACAGTCAACGGGAGCGCAGCCGGGCTCGAATGCCGTGCGTTCCTGGACCACCAAACGCGACGAGAAGCGACGCAGGCTCGCCGCGATCGCGCCCTGGCTCGAAGACGGCATCCTGCCCGCGCACCGGATCATCGATGCGCTCGAAACGCTGATCCGTCCCGGCGATCGGGTCGCGCTCGAAGGCGACAACCAGAAACAGGCCGACTTTCTGTCGCGCTCGTTCGCGAAGGTCGATCCGCAGAAAGTGCACGACGTGCATCTGCTGATTTCGAGCATCAGCCGCCCGGAGCATCTGACGCTCTTCGAGAGAAACATTGCGCACCGGGTCGATTTCGCATTCGCTGGCCCGCAGAGCCTGCGCGTCGCGCAACTGCTCGAAGACGGCCAGCTCGAAATCGGTGCAATCTATACCTACGTCGAACTGTACGCACGCATGTTCGTCGACCTGACGCCGAACGTCGCGCTGCTGTGCGCGGAAAAGGCCGACCGGCACGGCAATCTCTATACCGGCCCGAACACGGAAGACACGCCGACCATCGCCGAAGCCGCCGCGTTCCGGCATGGCATCGTGATCGTGCAGGTCAACGAGATCGTCGATGAACTGCCGCGCGTCGACATTCCCGCTTCGTGGGTCGACGTGGTCGTCGAGGCCGACCGCCCGTTCGCCGTCGAGCCGCTATTCACACGCGATCCGCGCCATATCGGCGATTTGCAGGTGCTCACCGCGATGATGGTCATCAAGGGCATCTACGAGCCGTACGGCGTGACGTCGCTGAATCACGGCATCGGTTTCGACACGGCCGCCATCGAGCTGCTGCTGCCCACTTACGGCGAATCGCTCGGGCTGAAGGGCAAGATCTGCCGCAACTGGACGCTCAACCCGCATCCCACGCTGATTCCCGCCATCGAATCGGGTTGGGTCGACAGCGTGCATTGTTTCGGCAGCGAAGTCGGCATGGAGGCGTATGTCGAAGCACGCCCCGACGTGTTCTTCACGGGCAGCGACGGCACGTTGCGCTCGAACCGCGTGCTGTGCCAACTGGCCGGGCAATACGGCGTCGATCTGTTCATCGGCTCGACGCTGCAGATAGACGGCGACGCGAATTCGTCGACGGTCACGCGTGGGCGTCTGGCGGGCTTCGGCGGCGCGCCGAACATGGGCCACGATCCGCGCGGCCGCCGTCATTCGAGCGAAGCGTGGCTCAAGCTGCTGAAAGACGAAGGCCCCGTCTCGCGCGGCAAGAAGCTCGTCGTGCAACTGGCGGAAACCTACAAGAAAGGCGGCGAGCCGACGTTCGTCGATGAACTCGACGCCGTAGCCGTCGGCGCGAAAAGCGGTATGCCCATCGCGCCCGTGATGATCTACGGCGACGACGTCAGCCACGTCGTGACGGAAGAAGGCATCGCGCATCTGCACAAGGCCGAAGGCGTCGAAGAGCGGCGCGCGGCTGTCGCGGCCGTCGCCGGCGTGACGCCGATCGGCTTGCGCGCAAAGCCGGAGAAGACGGCAGAACTGCGCCGCCGCGGCATCGTCGCGTATCCCGAAGATCTCGGCATTCGCCGCGGCGAAGCGAAGCGCTCGCTGCTCGCGGCACGCAGCATCGACGATCTCGTCACGTGGTCGGGCGGGCTCTATACGCCGCCGGCACGTTTCCGCAGCTGGTGATGCAATGGCCGTGCAATACGCTATCCCGCTCGACGCGGGCACGCTTCAGCGTGCCAACGCCCGCTGTCTGCCTCGCGCCGATGCCGCGCCGTGCGATGCCACACTCGCGCGATTCGCGGTCGAATCGCTGATCGACGAAGCGCAACTGACGCCGAAACCCGCGCTCGTCGATGGGCGCGGCAGCGGCGCGCATCGCGATCTGGACTTGCCGCTGATGCTGCGCTCCGCCCGCTCGCTCGAACCGGCTTTCGCGGCGCTCGCGCGCGCTTCGCGCGGCCGCCTGCCGTCGGCGACGCTGCGCGCGGAGCTCGCGCAGATCGGACGCGCCGGCGAACTGGACATGATGCGCGCGACGAACGGCAGCAATGCACATCGCGGCGCGATCTGGATCGTCGGCCTGCTGGTGGCGGGCGCGGCCATCGTTGCCGCCGATGACGCCAACGCCTTGCGCGAACTGCATCCCTATGAGCGCACGCATTCGCACGCCACGCGCGTCTGTGAACTCGGTGCGCGGATCGCCTGCTTTCCGGACCGCTTCGCCGCGCCCGTCGACAGCCACGGCGAGCGCGTGCGTCGACGGTTCAACGTCGGCGGCGCGCGTCAGGAAGCGCAGGACGGTTTCCCGCACGTGATCGGCGTCGGCCTGCCCGCGTTGCGCGCGGCGCGCTCGAAAGGCATCGGCGAAAACGCCGCGCGTGTCGACACGCTGCTCGCGATCATGGCCTCGCTCGACGATACCTGCCTGTTGCATCGCGCCGGTCTCGCCGGTCTGCATGCGGGGCAACGCGGCGCACGGGCCGTGCTCGCGGCGGGCGGCGTCACGACGGCGGCGGGACGCGCCGCGTTCGACGCGCTCGAAACCGCGCTGCTTTCGCTCAACGCTTCTCCCGGCGGCGCAGCCGATCTGCTCGCCGCCACCCTCTTCATCGACAAGCTGGCGCGTTACGCCCCAGCGGGAGCTGAAAACTGATGGAACAGATGACTTTCGACTATCCGGCGCAACGCGCGATCACGACGCGCTCGCATGTGGGCGTGGTCGGCTCGGGCGATCTCGAAGTGCTGCTGTCGCCCGCCGGCGCGATGAAAGCGACCGTGACGGTGCGCACCAGCGTCGACGGCTATGGGCATATCTGGAAGAGCGTGCTCGACCGCTTCTTCACGCGCTATGACGGCGCGGCGCAGATCGAGATCAACGACTTCGGCGCGACACCGGGCGTGGTGGCGCTGCGTCTCGCAGAAGCCATCGAGGCGGCAGACGAAGGAGCAAGCGCATGAGCACCGCCACGATACAGAACCCGCCGCCGATGCCCATGCTGCGCGACAGCTTCATCGAACTGACGGCGCGCGAGCGCGCCCGCGCGCTGCTCGACGCAGGCACGTTCCGCGAACTGCTCGGCCCGTTCGACCGCATCGAATCGCCGTGGCTGCCGTTGCAAGGCATCGTCTGCCAGGCCGACGACGGCGCGGTGATCGCGCGCGGCACGATCGACGGCCAGCCCGCCGTGGTCGCCGCGATCGAGTCGGCATTCCAGGGCGGCAGCATCGGCGAAGTGTCGGGCAGCAAGATCGCGGCGGCGCTGGAACTCGCGCTGCGCGATTGCGAGCGCGGCAAGATCGTGCGGCCCGTCGTGCTGTTCGAAACGGGCGGCGTGCGCTTGCAGGAAGCGAATCTGGGGCTGGCCGTGATCGCGGAAATGCAGGCGGCGATCGTCGCGTTGCGGCGCTACGTGCCCGTGGTCGGCGTGATCGCGGGCATGGTCGGATGTTTCGGCGGCATGTCGCTCGCGGCCGGGCTGTGCTCGTATCTGATCGCGACGAAACAGGGGCGCCTCGGCATGAACGGCCCGGAGGTGATCGAACAGGAAGCGGGCATCGAGGAACTCGATTCGAGCGACCGGCGCCGCGTGTGGCAGATGATCGGCGGTGAGCAACGCGCGGCGACGGGTCTTGCCGACGCGCTCGTCGACGACGACACGCACGCCGTCCAGGCGGCGGTTCGCGACGTGTTCGCGCGCGGCGTGCCGGCGGCGCATCGCACGGAACAGGTGGCCGAGTATCTGGAGCGGCTTGCACGCATCGATCCCGCCAACGTCACGCCCGAAACAATGCGCGACGTGTTCAAGGCAAACGAAGCGGCCACGCCGCGCAAGGAGCAATGATGAGCGATACGGTACTGACGCGCGGCATGCGCTGGTTCAACGCGCTCGCAGGCGACACGTCGACGGCCGCGCCCGTCTGGTCCGGCGAGGCTTCGCTCGGCAACGAGACGGCGACCTTCTTCTCCGTGGTCCCCGACCCCGACAATCGCTTTCCGCGCGCGCGCGACAACGTCGTCGGACTCGAACAGGGCTGGAAGCTTGCGCAAGCGGTGCGCGAAGCGGTGGCGCGCGATGCGTCGTCGGAACACAAGCGGCCCATCGTGGCGATCGTCGATGTCAAAAGCCAGGCGTATGGATATCGCGAAGAGACGCTCGGCATTCATCTGGCGTGCGCATCGGCTGTCGATGCGTATGCGAGCGCGCGTGACGCGGGGCACCCTGTCGTCGCGCTGATCGTCGGTCCGGCGATGTCGGGCGCATTCCTCGCCCACGGCTATCAGGCGAACCGGATCGTCGCGCTCGATGCGCCCGGCACGTTGGTGCACGCGATGGGCAAGGAAGCCGCCGCGCGCGTGACGCGCCGCACGGTCGAAGACCTCGACAAGCTCGGCGAAACCATCACGCCGATGTCGTACACGATGGCGTCGTTCGCAAAGCTCGGGTTGCTCGACAAGCTGATCGAAGGCGTCGATGCCGACGCGCCCACTCCGGCGCAAGTCGAAAGCGTGCGCAGCGTGCTCGCGGAAGCGGCGAACAGCGCACGCTCGGATACGCGCGGGCTGTCGCGGCGGCTGGAGTCGGATGCGGCGAAAAAGACGCGCGCTGCGTCGATCGAAGTGCGGCGGCGGCTCGCCGAACAGTGGGACGCCGCGTGATGCGAGTCTGCGCGGCCGCTCCGTTTGCTCCGGACGATGCGCCCATTGCCGACGCTCTGCGCTGGCAAGCGCACGACATCGTGCGCTTGCGGCGGCTCGAATCGTTCGATAACGAACCGGCGTGGGTTCGCGCCGCGTTCGCGCGCGCCCCGTTCGCCGTCGTGCGGCGGGCGCAGGCGCCGGCGGGATGGATAGCCATCGGGCTGCGCGGCGCGGCGCGCAATGAGCGGTATGGAACATGGGCGCGTAGCGACGATATCGAGGTTGTATTGAGCCCCGAAGCGCTGTCGTCGCTGCCTTGCGCGCTGGCTGCGGGTCGCGCTGGCTTGCCTGTTTTCGTCGCGCTGGATGCGTTGCGACGCGACACGTCAAGCCTTGGCTCTTTCATTTGGGGACCGACAGGAAGCGTCGGTTTCGAACTTGCGACCGGCAAGCCAACGGCCACCGCAACCAGCGATCTCGATCTATTGATACGGATACCGAATCATTTATCACGCAATGAAGCGCAACGCCTCTTGGCAAGACTTGACGAACATGCCGCACACGCAGGCATCCGCATCGACGTACAGCTCGAAACGCCCGCTGGCGGCGTCGCGCTCGCCGAATACGCGTCTGGAAAAGCGCGTGTAATGGCGCGGCATGCGAGCGGTCCACGGCTCATCGTCGATCCGTGGGCGCTGTAATGCTCGCGTATCTTTTCCCGGGCCAGGGCGCGCAAACGGAAGGCTTCCTGCATCGCCTCGGCACACAACCGGTTATTCAGACAACGCTCGACGAAGCATCCGCGGTGCTGAACCTCGACGTGCTGACGCTCGACACGCAAGCAGCGCTCGAATCGACCGTCGCCGTGCAGACGGGCCTGCTGATCGCAGGCGTCGCGATGCAGCGCGCGCTCGCGACCGAAGGACTGGCGCCCGAACTGAGCGCGGGTTTGTCGGTGGGTGCCTACGCAGCCGCTGTGAGTTGCGGCGCAATCGACTTCGCGGATGCGCTGCTGATGGTGCGCAAGCGCGCCGAACTGATGGAAACCGCGTATCCGCGCGGCTATGGCCTGTCAGCGATTGCCGGGCTCACAGAACACGAAATCGAGAAGCTCGCCGACGCGCAGGCGCGCGACGCCGCCGCGCGCGTGTACGTCGCCAACGTGAATGCACCGCGTCAGATCGTCATGGCCGGCTCGGACGCCGCGCTCGATGCATTCAACGCGCGCGCGCTAGCAGCAGGCGCGCGCAAGGCGACGCGGCTCGCCGTCAGCGTGCCGTCGCATTGCGAACTGCTCGCGGCAGCCGCCGACGCACTGACGGACTACGCGCGCAGTGTCCCGTTTCGCGCGCCGTCGAGCGGCTATATCGGCAATCGCGGCGGCCGGGCGCTGCATACGGCGGATGCCGTGCGCGACGATCTCGCCACGAACATGCGCCACACGGTCCGCTGGTTCGACGCGCTGACCGTGATGATCGAAATGGGCGCGAAGGTGTTCGTCGAAGCCCCGCCCGGCCAGGTGCTGACCGATATCGTGCGGGATCAGTATCCGGACACGGCCGCGATTGCCGCGAGCACACTGCCCTTCGAGCGGCTCGCGCCGACTATCCATCGACGCCTCGAATCGGCCGCCTGAAACCGATTCCTTATGCGCATAAATTTTTTAAATTTTTAATGCGCGTGTAGCAAGCGCATGCGCGGCTAGCGCCCTGGCGTGACGAAGCGGAAAGTCAGATTGACGCGTTCGCCCTGCACTTTCGGCTCCTTGGGCACGCGATGCCGCCACTCGGCCTGCGTCCGTCCGCGCATCACGAGCAGGCTCCCGCCCTTCAGCTGATACGACTGCACGACGTGCGTCTTGTTGTGCTGCAGGTCGAAGCGTCGTGCCGCGCCGAGACTGACGGACGCGATCACCGGCTCCTTGCCGAGTTCGGGCTCGCGGTCCGCGTGCCAGCCCATGCTGTCGGCGCCGCTGCGATAGCGGTTGAGCAGCACGCTGTTGAACGCCGCGCCGCACGTTGCTTCGACGGCGGCTTTCAGCTCCGCCACGGCGGGCGTCCACGGCGACGGCACGTTGCGGATACCCGAATACACATAGACGGCGTCGGGCTCGCCTTGCCATGCCGTCAGGCGCGGCAACGGCACGCGGCCGGCGGGCGTGAACATCGAATCCTGTTGCCAGGCGACTTCGCCGACGATGCGCGCAAGCAGCATGGCGGCGGCATCGGGCGCGAGCCAGTCGGGAAACCACGCCACATCGGGCGTCGGCACATCGTCGAACAGATCGGCGGACATTGCGTTGCGATCGCGGGCGCACAACACCGCATGGCGCTCGCGAAACCTCTCTTCACAGGAAACAGCGGGTATTATCGAACGCGCCGCGGCAGCGGGTCATCCGCCAGCTTGCGCTTTCATTCGACTTTCGTCATTCAGCCCATCATCATGATTCTTTCCGACGACGCTCTCGATCAACTTTTCCGCACCGCTCGCACGCACAACGGCTGGCAGCAGCGGTCCGTGGACGATGCGCTTCTCAGGCAGCTGATCGAGCTCGTTCTGCTCGGCCCGACCTCGGCCAATTCGAGCCCCGCGCGCTTCGTGTTCGTGAAGACGCCAGAAGGCAAGGCGCGGCTGAGTCCCGCGCTGTCCGCAGGCAATCTGGAAAAAACGATGGCCGCGCCCGTCACGGTGATCGTCGGCATGGACATGGCCTTCTATGACCATCTGCCGAAGCTCTTCCCGCACGCCGACGCACGCAGCTGGTTCGCGGGCAACGAAGCCGCGATCGCCGACACCGCGTTTCGCAACTCGACGCTGCAAGGCGGCTATCTGATCATGGCCGCGCGTGCGCTCGGTCTCGACACGGGCGCGATGTCCGGCTTCGACAAAGCCAAAGTCGATGCCGAATTCTTCGCCGGCACGACGATCCGGTCGAACTTCCTGATCAATCTCGGCTACGGCGACGCGTCGAAGCTGTTCCCGCGCAGCCCGCGTTTCTCGTTCGACGAAGCAGCGCAAATCATATGACGCGCGTAGACGTCGCCCTGCGCGCCTCGCGCGGGCCGCGTCAGCTTGCCATCAGCGCAACGTAGAACACGATCGCGCCGATCAGCGCGCCGACGAAGCAGAAACCCTCTTCCGCCTCGTCGCCGCGCGATCGCAGCCATGCCGCGACCACGCCGAACAGGCCCGCCACGCCGAGCGCGACGAACACCATCACGACGTAGAAGAGCGCGGTGCGCCCCAGTTCGGAAAAGTCGACGTACTGGACGCCGTAGTAGACGCCAAGCGCCATCAGCGACAGCACGACCATAGGCAGCATCACATGACTGCCTTCGTGGCCGAGGTGATGCTCGCGATGCACGAACTTTGTCGTTTTCATCATTCGTCTCCTCCCGAACCGCAAACCGATTGGGCGATCAGGCGCTGCTGCCGCCCGCAGGGGAGTTTCGCGCGCCCAGCCCCCCGGGAACCGACGCGACGCCTGCCGCCAGCAGTCACGCTCAATTCCAGAATAGTCCGTTCATGCGCTCAATTCAATAGCCATTTAATAAGCATTTAATCGGCATGACGAACAACTTGCGGCGCACGTATGCTGCATTGCAACGCCCAAATAGTGCGCGTGCCTCGACATGTCCGTACGGCTTCGGCAAGCGCGCTGAACTACTTGTAGAATGACTGGCCGCCGCTCTGCAAACGGCGCGCGCTTTCTGCGACTCACCTGCCGCGCGATCCGCGCCCCACTTCCACCTATGCGCCGCCTATCGTTCTTCATCCGGATCATTGCCATCGGCATCCTGCTGCATGTGTATGTCGGCATCCGGATCATTCCCGAACTGCCCGTCGATGCCGCCGTGAAAGGGCTGTGCGCGCTGTGGCTCGTGCTGTCCGTGCTGCTGATTCCCGTCGGCATGGTCGCGCGCTCGCTCCAGCGGCAGCCGCTCGGCGACTGGCTCGCGTGGGCGGGGCTGATCGCGCTGGGACTTTTTTCGTCCCTGCTCGTGCTGACGTTCGCGCGCGAACTGCTGCTGCTCGTCGTGATGATCGTTCACGCGATCTCACCAGAAGCGCTGAATCCCGCGCGCTGGGAGATCAATAGCGCGAGCGCAGTGCCGCTGCTCGCGCTGCTGTCGACAGCCATTGGCTTTTTCAATGCGCGGCGCCGTGCGCGTGTCGTGTCGATCGATGTGCCGATCAAAGACCTGCCGCACGCGCTCGACGGCTTCACGATCGTGCAGATCAGCGACATTCACGTCGGGCCGACCATCAAGCGCGGTTACGTCGATGCGATCGTCGATGCCGTGAACCGGCTCGAACCGGATCTGATCGCCGTGACGGGCGATGTCGTCGACGGCAGCGTCGAGCATCTCGCCGACCACACGCGTCCGCTGTCGCGACTGAGCGCGCGACATGGCGCGTATCTGGTGACGGGGAACCACGAATATTATTCAGGCGCCCATGCGTGGATCGCCGAGTTTCAGCGGCTCGGCCTGCATGTGCTGCTCAACGAGCATGTCGTCGTCGAGCACGATGGCGCGCAAGCGGTGATCGCGGGCGTCACCGACTTTTCCGCGGGGCACTTCGATCCCGCGCACGAGAGCGATCCCGCTGCGGCACTCGAAGGCGCGCCTGGCGACGTGCTGATCAAGGTGCTGCTCGCCCACCAGCCGCGCTCGGCGGAAGCGGCGGCCGATGCAGGCTTCACGCTGCAACTGTCCGGCCATACGCATGGCGGCCAGTTCTTCCCTTGGAATTTTGCGGTACGGCTGCAACAGCCCTTTGTGGCCGGTCTGTCGCGGCTCGACGACCTGTGGGTCTATACGAGCCGCGGGACGGGATATTGGGGACCACCCAAGCGTCTGGGCGCGCCGTCGGAAATTACACGCTTGCGTCTGGTCGGCGGCGGCGCCTGACGTTAGTTACTCTCCTTACCTCACGCTGTGACGTTTCGCTCCGGCAGCATCGATCCCGTTTCCTGAAAACGCGCATGCCATGCGAACGCCTCGCGCAACACGTGCGGCGTTTGCCCGCCGAAGCGCAGCGCGTCGCGATAGTAATCGCGCAGCAGATCGCGATACAGCGGATGCACGCACTTGTCGATAATCAGCGACGCCCGTTCGCGCGGCGCGAGTCCGCGCAGGTCCGCCAGGCCGATCTCCGTCACGACGATATCGACATCATGCTCGTTGTGGTCCACGTGCGGCACCATCGGCACGACGCTCGAAATCGCGCCGTCCTTCGCGATCGATTTCGTCGCGAAGATCGCGCACGACGCGTTGCGCGCGAAGTCGCCCGAACCGCCGATGCCGTTCATCATGTGCGTGCCGCCGACATGCGTTGAATTCACGTTACCGTAGATATCGAATTCGAGCGCCGTGTTCAGCGCGATCAGACCCAAACGGCGAATCACCTCCGGATGGTTGCTGACTTCTTGCGGGCGCAGCACGAGCCGGTCGCGATAGCGCGCGAGATCGCCGAACACCTGGGCCTGGCGCTTTTCCGTCAACGTGATCGACGCGCCCGATGCGAACGTAACCTTGCCCGCATCCATCAGATCGAAGGTCGAATCCTGCAGGACTTCCGAGTAGATCGTGAACGGCTCGAACGGCGAGTCGGCGAAACCGGCCAGCACCGCATTCGCAATCGTGCCGATGCCAGCCTGCAACGGCGGCAACGGCGAGGGCATGCGTCCATGCGAGACCTCGTGCTGCAGGAACTCGATCAGATGAGCGGCGATCAGCGCGGTGTCTTCGTCAGCGGGCAATGCCGTCGACGGGCTGTCAGGCTTGTCGGTGATGACGATGGCGGCGATCTTCTCAGGCGGGATCTCGATCGCCGTGGTGCCAACACGATCGCTCGGGCGCACCAGGGGCAGCGGATCGCGATGCGGACGGCGGCCCGGAATCCAGATATCGTGCAGGCCTTCGAGCGCGAGCGGCTGCGCCAGATTGATTTCGACGATCACCTTGTCGGCGAGAATCGCGAAGCTCGCCGAGTTGCCGACCGATGTGGTCGGCACGATGCCGCCTGTCTCGGTGATCGCGACGGCTTCGATGATCGCGACGTCGAGCTTGCCGAGCTGGCCGGCGCGCAACATTTCGACGGTCTCCGACAGATGCTGGTCGACGAACATCACGTCGCCGCGATTGATCGCCTTGCGCAACGTGTTGTCGACCTGGAACGGCAGACGGCGCGCGAGCACGCCCGCATCCGTCAACAGGCTGTCGACGCCATGACCCAGCGAGGCGCCCGTGATCAATGTGATACGCAGCGGCTTGCCTTCGCTGCGCGCGCGTTCGGCCAGCGCAACGGGAACCGCCTTTGCATCGCCCGCGCGCGTAAAGCCGCTCGCGCCGACGCGCATGCCATTGTCGATCAGCAGCGCTGCCTGCGCCGCCGATGTGATCTTGCCGCGCACCGCGGCACAGCGAATCCGGTCTTCGTACATGATGAAAGTCTCTCCGATGTCACGCTCGCGAAAGCCGGAGTGCACGTCTTGTTGTCGGTGTGCGTCGTCCGGCTGCCGCTCGATTTCCGCTCAGCCCGCCTGATGCGTCAGGCGGCCGCGCGATGCCGTTCTGGTCAGCTACCGAAATACATCACGCAGTAGCTCACGGGACCGACGCACTCATCGGCCTTTTTCGCCCGTTTCACGACGGGACGCTGCGCTTCGGGTTGCGCGACGCTTGCTGCGTTCGCCTGTGCGACCTGTTGCGCGCTTTCGTCCGCCGGCGCCGTCTGCGCGTGCGCAAGCGCCGCGGCGGACAACGAACAGGCAATCAGGACCCACTTCAGCGCTTTCATTTCAATCTCTCCAGTTGTTTCAATGGCTGCGTAAGCAGTGATTCCAATATATGACTGAGATCGACGTGGATTAAGAGGGACGGCTGGAAGGCATTCTTCCTGGTTGCGGCAAGATCGGTTTGGGCGGGGATTGTCGCGTTTGCGCCGGGCGTCGTGCCGGCGCAAAAGACTGTTGTGTCGATTACGCCGTTCGAGATTTGCCGGGATCAACGCGTATCGAATGGCGCGCCTTTGTCGAGCAGCGCCGTGCGGATGAAATGCAGGCAGCTGAGGATACGCTGCTGATCGTGACGTTTCTCGCGATCCGTGTGGACGGCTTCCAGCACTTGCTGCACCACCCGCATCGCCGCACGCACGGAGATTTGCGTTCGCTCGGCATGGTCACGGTCGGGCCGCTCGAACAGCTGCGCGAGATCGCGCGTGACGCGATCCAGAGACGGCTTCCATCGGGCGTGCGCGTCGCTTGCGTAGGTGGCACGCTCGATCTCGCTGCGCAGATCGATGGCGGCATGGCCGACTTCGAGCGTGACGAGCATCCATCTGAGCGCGTTGCGATGGCGTCGCGAGCGCTTCGGCAACAGCATGCGCAGCTGGTGCATCAGATCGTGCGTACTCGACTGGAAACGTTGCGCGAGGCCCGTCAGCGGCGCCGTGCACGCAAGCGTCACCTGGCCGCGCAAGTCGCCTTCGATACGCGCGATCAGCCACGGCATCTGCACCGGGAAGACGATCGCGGCGCCAATCGCCGTCACGAGCATCGACACGACGATCGCGATGCCGTTGTTGATCAGCAGATCGGGCGCGTAGGCCACGACGTTGTCGGGCGCGGCGAGCAGGCAGAAAAAGACTGTGAATCCGACGCCGTAACCCGCTGTCTTCGTCCGCGACGCGAAGAAGGTGCCGACGGCGAGCACGGGCGCGAGCATCGCGCACAGCAGCGGGAAACCATCGACGGCGGGATAGACGTAGCACGTGACCAGATAGCCGGCGAGCGTCGCGCACGCCGCGCCGACCGCCATCTGCAGCGCAAGCCTGACGGGGTTCGGCGCCGATGAAGTCAGCGCGCAGGTGAGCGCCGCGCCGATCACGGCCATGCCGCCGCTCGGCCAGTTCGTCGCGATCCAGAACGCGCTGATCGCGCCGACTACCGCCGCCGTGCGCGCGAACGTGCAAGCGACCACGAATGCATTGGTTCGGCTGACGTAGCGCACGGGCGGCCGCTCGCGCGCCGGATTGTGATTGGTCTCCAGCGACGCATACGTGTCGATGTAGCGAATGAACTCGACGACGAAGCGATACAGCAGTTCGCCCGCTGTATCGAAATCGGGCAGACATTGCGGCTCATCCGATTCCAGCGGACGGCGTGTCGCGCGCATTCTTGCGGGCAGCGTCGCCTGAAAGGCTTTGAGTCTGATCGCGATGCGAGCGGCATCCGATGAATCGAAGCGGCGCTCTTTGTGTACACCGAGTAATTGCGAAAGCTCGTGAAAATATGGCGCAGTCGCTTGCACGACCTGGACAGACGGATTGCCGCGCAAGCGCTTTCTCAACTGATGCAGCGCATGCAGTCGCGCGCAAATGTCCATGAACTCGTGGTTCAACCTTGCAAGCACCTGACTGCGCGAGCGCATGCCAGGGTCCTCGAAAGCGGCGAACGCGCGCGTGGCCTCGAAGCCCACGACTTCATCGACGAGGTCCGCGAAATAGCGCTCGGAGGTGCCGCGCTCGACGGCCCCATCGAGCACGTTCATAGCGAAAGCAGTAAAATCGAGATGCCTAGATTGCAGTGCGTTTTGCAGCGCGAGGCTCGATCGACGCGGCACGATCAGCGCGCTGACAGCCGCCGAGCAGATAATGCCGATCGCCACTTCCGCGGCGCGCGTCAACGCGGCGAGGAACAGCCCATTCGGTTCCATCACGGTCGGAATGCCGATCAACGCCGCGGTATAGCCAGCCAGCACGAAGCCATACCAACGAAAATGCCGATACCGGACCGCCGCCGCCACGCACGCGCCCATCCAGGCCGTGATGCCGAGCATGTACAGCTCGGGCTGCTGCGCGAACAGCGCGCCCAGCAGCAGCGCGGCCAGCATGCCGACGAACGTCCCGACGATCCGATAAAAGCTCTTTGCCAGCACCATCCCGCTGAACGGCTGCATCAGAACGAACACCGTTGTCATCGCGGTGCGCGGTTGCTGCAGTTCGAGCAGCATCGCGATGCCCAGTGCGAGCAGCGCGGCCAATACCGTCTTGAACAGATGAAGCCAGATGAGGCCGTCGGTGGTCGCCCACTCCGCGCCGGCGTCGGCGATCGCACGCAGCATGCCAGCTCGCGATCCGAAAGTATCGGACGACACTTGCTTGATCGCATGCTGGCGTTTCATAGATTGATACCGCGCTGGGTCCTAGTCGGAGGAATGCGCGAAATGTCCTGACGCACGCCTGGCCTGAAAGCGCCGATTGTAGGAGCCGACAAAGCGTGGATTAACGGGAGGCGTCGGGAACGTCCCTTCCAGATCGCTCAACAATGGCGACCCGCGACAGGCGGACAATAACGTTTTGATGTCGATCAAGAAGGATTGATGGATACGTTACAAAACATGCGAGTGTTCGTGCGCGTCGTCGAAGCGGGTAGCTTCACGGCAGCGGCGCAGTCACTCAATACGACGACGGGCGCGATGTCTCGTGCGGTTTCAGAACTCGAGGCGCATTTGCGGACGCGTCTGCTGAATCGATCGACACGGCGCCTCGCTTTGACGACTGCCGGTGAGACATATCTGAAGCGATGTCAGCAGATTCTTGCTGATATCGACAATGCCGAAGAGGAGGCGAGTGGCGCGCATGAGCGTCCGTCGGGCGTGCTGCGGATGCATAGCTTTGCGAGCATCGGGCAGCATTATGTGTTGCCGGCCATTTCGCGGTATCGCGCGCAGTATCCTGAAGTGGCCGTCGAACTGACGCTCTCGCAGCAGTTGCCCGATCTGTTCGAGGGAAGCGCCGATGTGGCTGTCGTGGGGGCGTCGACGCTGCCCAATTCGGATCTCGTGTCGCTCTTGCTTGGCACGACGTTCAGCATTCTGTGCGCGTCGCCTGCGTATATTCACGCACACGATGCGCCAAAAACGCCCGCCGATCTGCTGCATCATGACTGTCTGTTGCTCAAGACCCCCGCTTTTCCGACCAGCGAATGGACACTCGATGGCCCTAACGGCAGCGAAGTGCTGAATGTGAATGGGCCTGTGCAGGTGAATATCGCCGAATCGCTGATCGTCGCGATTCGTGAGGGAATTGGGATCGGGATATTGCCGTTGTACGCCGCCATCGATGGATTGCGGACAGGGTCACTCGTGCGCGTGTTGCCGGAGTACACGCTGCAGAAGATGAATGTTTATGCGCTGTATCCGTCGCGCAAGTTTATCGATGCGAAGACGCGGACCTGGGTGGAGTTTTTGCGGACGCATTTGCCGCAGGTTATTGCTCGCGATGTCGCGCTGCTGGAAGAAGTCGGCCGCCAGAATGTTGCCGCCGATGATGTACTGCGCACGAGTGAAGGTAGCGTTGCTACACGGCGGGTTAAGTCGTGAGGTGAGATGCGTGGCCGGCGGGTTTGCGTTGTTGGCTGGGTCGTCGGCTGAGCAGGATCTGCGTATGACAGTTGTCTGTCGACAAGGCGGTGTTGTTACGGCTATCGCGTGACGGTTATACGGCGTGATGTCGACCGGGGATGGAGGGGATGGTTGCGACTCTTGGCAGGGCCGCTGGCTCGACGTTAAAAACATGCGCCCCAAACGCCAAGACCCCGCTTTTGAGGGCGGGGTCTTGTCTTGGGTAAGG